>CAYSOZ010000080.1:0-5998 GCA_964432815.1 uncultured Candidatus Bathyarchaeia archaeon | reverse complement strand
TGTTGATTCATCTATAGCTGTCTAAGAAGATTCAATGTTCCGAGAAACGTTCCATCAAGGAGATATAACTCAGCATTGCCAACGTCCACTGCGTCCGAGCGCAACACTGGTCCAATGAGAGCTTCGCTACCCAAGACTTTTCCGGTATGTGTCTCGTTTACGGGTCTGCCACCGAGGAAATCGTTGAAACTTGGCATAATGAAAAGCTGCTTCGTCCTGGGTTTAACGCCGTAGACTTTACCAAGAGTCGCTTCAATTGTGCCTTCCATTTTCACTCCTTGTTTCTGCAAAAGAGTTCTAGTTAACTCTTCAGTATTGCACCCAACCTTCATCCAGACTTGTCGGGTTATCTTAAATCCTGCCGGATCTCTAAAAACCACTACGGGGTGAAGGTGTCCCATGATTATGGATCTGCAGCCTAAGAGTTTAGGGGAAGGCCATTTGTGCCCGTGAAAGAGCCCAACGTCGCCTAGGATATAGCCTGTTGCTGGGAGAAGTTTTATGTCTTCAGGCAAAAGGGGTTCAAGATTTGCATCGTGGTTACCGCGCACTATGGCAATCTCGCCTACGTAATTTCTGAGCTCCGAGAAAAATTCGGGTACGTCGTGCCACTCGCCCAGCTTTGCAGTCACCACGGTGTACTTAACGTCACCCAGAAAGACAAGGGCATCCGGTTTATGCTCAATAAGAAGCGTTTTCAGTTTTTGTAGAATTCGGGGAGTTTGACTTGGAACATGGATACCTTTTTCCTGAAGCCCCACTTCCCAGCCCAGATGTGGATCGGCAACCACAAGGGTTTTTGTTTTCCCAGTGTTTATCAACGCAGCAGGATGAGGCAGCAATAACTTCAACATTTTGAGTTGACCAGGCTGAGAATTTTCTCATGAATCTGCTTGTTCCCAGATGCTATGAATTTTATCTTCTCTTTCGGATCCAACCGAACATCAAATTCTTCGCCTGTATGCGTGGTTACAATTCCGCCTGCCTCTCTGAGAATAAACAAACCTGCAGCTACATCAGTTGGGCGAAGTTTTCCTCTTATGTCGACAAAACCTTCGGTCAAACCATCAGCCACGTAGCAAAGCTCGAGGGCGTTTGCTCCGAAATGCCGAATGTGCCTTGTCTTCTCTATCAACTTTGTCAGTTGTGATGCGATTGACTTAATCCTGTACGTGTTAAGGTCCAGACCTAACACTGCGTCGCCGAGGGAAGACTCTTTGGAAGAAGTGATCCTCTTGCCATCACGAAAAGCACCTTTTCCTTCTGAAGCGGTGTATGTGGTTTCATGAACCAGGTCTGCCACCAAACCCGCGAAGACCGATGAAAGAACAGGTGTGGAAGACACAGCTATCGAGGAAGCATAGAACGGAAGCCCACGGACCAAGTTGGTCGTGCCGTCGATGGGATCAACTGTAATGTAAAACCTTCTGGGCGTTTCCCCGAACTCTTTTACCCCAGATTCTTCACTTATGAGGGTATACGAAACTTCATATCGCTCCAGTATCTCGACAATCGCATTCTCTGCCGCTAAATCGACTGGTTTCATAGGATCGCCGCCTGCGCCCTTACCTAGATCAGGTTGTCTCTTCTCGAGATTCTTGAGATATGGCTTGATGCAAGCTTTGACATTGTCTTTGCAGCAAACGAGTATCTCCAACCAGTCATCTCTGTTTTTCACAAGCATGCCCTCTTGTTCGTCATATATTCTGTCGACATGATAAAGACTTATCCGAATTAAGTTTTGCCAAGCTTTCTAAGAACAAACTCAACTGGGAAAACCTCAAGTTTTCTGCCATTGACGCTGATCTCCCGGAGATAAGAATATCCTCGCTTTTCCCGTACCAAAAAGGTAGCTTTGATATCCAAACCCCCGCTGTATCCTCCTAGACCGAAGCCAGAGCTGACAACCCTATGACAAGGGACAACCGGCGCAAAAGGATTCCGCGCCATGTTCCCCACAGCTCTTGCGCCGCCACCTGCTGCTTTAGATATCGAACTGTAAGAAGCCACGTAGCCAACAGGGATTGCAGAAGTGATTTCAAGCACTCTTCGAGTGTAAGGCGGCAAGTGCTCCATTGCCAAACAAAAGCTTTCAGAGACATCTTTTCCGTCATAAACGTTCTTCACCCAGGTTATAACCTTCTCAGCGAACGCTGAAGGTTTTCCAAAGACCTGATAAGGAACGCACAAAGGCAGACTCGCTTGCAGAATGAATGAAGCAGAATCTGCACAGCATGCAAAAGACAAGCCAAAAATGTGTTGTTCCTCGCAAGCTACACCAAACCATACGTCAGAAATTTCTCTGCAATACACCCCTATCATGCTTTTTCGTCCCCATTCAATTCATACCTAATGCATATAGTTATATTCTTAACGCGTGTGGTTCAGACAAGATAGTTTTTGTCGCTCCTTCAGTCATCACGATGAGTGATACCATGCGAGGAATTTCTAAAAACAAGCACTTACAAGTCTGGAACGGTTATAAGCAACCTTAATAATTTGTCTTGTGTATATCAACGGGAAAAGGGGAAAAATTATGGAAGGATATGGACCCCAAACACAAGCACAACAGGGCGGCCTAGCATGGGTTCCTGGTGCAACCACAATCGGAGTGGTCTGTCACGATGGAGTCATCCTAGCCGCTGAAAAACGGGTAACATACGGTTACTTTATTGCCAGCAAAGGGGGCAAGAAAGTCTTCAAGATTACTGACCAGATAGGTGTAGCCTGTGCCGGACTGGTCGGTGACATGCAAATCCTCGCAAGAGAAGTCGAAGCCCAATCTGAACTTTTCAGCATGGATGTGGGCAGACCAATCTCGGTTCGCTCAGCAGCCAAACTTATGGCAAATATCCTCTTCAACCGCCGTTATGCCCCGTTAATAACGCAAACAATCGTCGGCGGATTAGACGAGGAAGGCGCTTCACTCTATGTTCTGGACATTCTGGGTTCGTTAATACCTGACAAATATGCAGTTGTAGGTTCTGGAACAGAGATAGCCATGGGAGTCCTGGAAGATGGCTACAAAGAAGGAATGAAAATCAAAGAAGCAAAAGACTTAGTGACAAGAGCCATAAAATCAGCCATAAGCAGGGATGCAATGAGCGGAGACGGCATTGACTTCCTAATAATAACTAAGGACGGAACAGCCGAGGAATCTACAAAATTCTAATATAGCACTTTTTTCAAGCTCAAATCCCAGAAACCCACGTCCTACTCACAATAGCGATAGAGACTATGTGAGGAGGCAGAATGCTTGTCTTTCGAACTGAATCTTGAAGAAGGAAAATTCTTAATCCAACTTGCTCGAAACGCGGTAAAACAATACTTGGAAACAAGAAAAACCATCAAACCCCCGAAAAATACACCAGCGAAACTCTGGGAGCACTGCGGAGTCTTCGTCACAATAAATACACTAAGAAATGAGGAAAAACAACTCCGAGGGTGCATCGGCTACCCTTTCCCCACAAACCCTTTGGTTGAAGCAGTCATCGATTCCGCCATAAACGCGGCCACACAGGATCCAAGGTTTCATCCGCTGTCTCTAAACGAACTGAGCAGAGTTGTTTTCGAAGTGAGCGTGCTCACGCCGCCGGAGCCAGTAGATGTACAAAACCCGAAGGAATACCTCGCCAAAATCAAGGTCGGTGAAGATGGATTAATTGTTGAGAAAGGCTTTCTCAAGGGACTTCTTCTGCCCCAAGTGCCAGTAGAATGGGGCTGGGGCGAGGAAGAATTTCTGTGCCAATGCTGCGTCAAAGCTGGACTCCCGCCTGACACCTGGCTAACGAAGGGGACCAAAATCTCCAAGTTTCACGCCATAATTTTTGAGGAGCAAACACCGGAAGGCGACATCAAGCCTGTGCTCTTAAAAGCAAAGTAAACAGAGCCACAACTTATTTTTCGACGTTCTCGATAATTTCGACCGCACGGTCTAAACCCTTGAACCTATTGGAAAAAGTATTGAGCGCCTTAACATTGCCAGCGAAGAGAATCTTGTTTTCCTCGATTCTCTTGATAGCCGAACGCAACTCTTTCTGGTTCTTAACCGTTATTGAACAGTTCAAGGACTGAAGTTTGGCGGCGTTTCCCATCTGCTCTGGCTGAGTCGGAATGCAGATGCTTGGTTTAGCATACTTAATGGTTTCAAAACAGGTGGCGTGACCTCCGCTGAAAACTACCAACTTCGCATCTTTCATACATTTTTCGCGCTCTTGTTTGCTTAGCCAATTGTGTATCTCGCAGTTACCTACAGTTCTGGTTCGGTTCTCGCCGGGTAATCCTAAACTTATTATGCTTTTGGCTTCAAGTTTCTCCAGAACGGGGAGTATAATATTAGTCAGCTTTGCCCTTGTTCCTAAAGGTCCGCTGATAGGAGCATAAATGTGCTCTTCCGACCCTTCCACGTGGGAGGTGTCAAAAAAGCAGCCTACGAATTCCACTTTCTTCCCGATACCCATCTCATCCAAGTTGCCTAGATTATACTCTGAAACTGTGAATGGTGGGGGGTTGTCTGGAACAATAATCTTCGCACATTTTTTCATGTAACGCTCGACAAAACGCTCTCCAGGATTAAGCAACGCAGAGAAACCGTAGCTCGGCCGTATCATGTTAGCTATATAAACAGACGGGATTTTCCACCTGCCAGCAAGTCGAAGAGCGTGCATGTCTCCGTCGGAAACTAGCAGGTCAGGTTTGATCTTTCTGATGTTTCGTCTAAGATCGTAATAGCGGTGTATGGTCTCCATAGCGCTCGAGCTCTTAACCTCAAACGCGCCTTTATCATAGTTGTAGTTAGGCATGGAAAAGAGGATGTTTATGATAGAGGCGGAAGTGACTATTCCGTGTGAATTCTCGTACCAAGCCACAGGCGTAGCAGGGTAAACATTAGTGAATTCTTTCTGCAAGAGTCGGTAAGCTTTTGCGCCTGAGAAAAAGAACAGTTGGTGCCCGTTCTTCTCCAACTTCTTCCCCAGGGGTATAATGCGGGAAACGTGCCCTAACCCCAGTTCAGCGCAGCAGATCATCAGATGCATAAGCACAAATGCACGAGTGGATTTAATTTGTTTATCCCAAAATAGGCATGGCGAAGCAAGTGTTTTAAGCCAAAACGAGAAGATTACAAGTCATGTTTATTCCCCGGAAGGTTTTGGAAGAAAGACTGATACAGTTACTATCCGACGACGTTGGCCAAGGTGATGTCACCGCCACTCTTGTTCCAGCACACGTGAAGGCTGAAGCAGAGGTTATATGGAAAGAAGCCGGAGTGGCAGCCGGAATCGAGGAAGCCGTGATTCTAGGCGAAAGTTTGGGCCTGAGTGTTAAACCATTAGTTTCAGACGGAGAGGAAGTGAAAAAAGGTCGTGTCATTATGAAATTTTCCGGTGACGCCAGAACCATTCTTTCTTTCGAACGAACAATGTTGAACCTACTTTCGCGCATGAGCGGTATCGCCACGACAACGAGGAGGCTCAGTAAGAAACTCGAAAAAGCCTGTTTGAATACCCGAATAGCGGCAACACGCAAAACCGCGCCTGGACTCCTTTACTTTGATAAGAAGGCTGTGTTTCTAGGAGGCGGCGACCCACACAGATTTCACCTAGACGATATGGTCTTGATTAAGGACAATCATCTCGCATTGTCTGAAAACATCGAAACAGCCATAAAACAAGCAAAACAAAAAGCTTCTTTCAGCAAGAAAATCGAAGTGGAAGTCACCAAGATCGCGGACGCCTTGAAAGCAGCTGAAGCTGGAGCAGACATTGTTATGCTCGACAATTTCTCTCCAAAACAAATCAAAGAAACCATTGAATCACTAAAGAAACTCGGACTCTTTGAAAAAACCCTGACAGAGGCAAGCGGAAAAATAAGGGAAAACAATCTTCTAGAATATGCTCGGACCCAAGTCAACATCATCAGCTTAGGAGAACTCACTCACAGCACAAAAGCTTTAGACATAAGCATGGAATTCAAACCAATCAAAAAGACGAAATAGATG
>CAYSOZ010000079.1:0-6057 GCA_964432815.1 uncultured Candidatus Bathyarchaeia archaeon | reverse complement strand
CAACAGTAAACGATAAACGATAAACTCCTGAGTAGCCAGTGCTCGTTTTGGAGTCAACTAACTCTTTATTCTCAGAGATGGGTACAATCTTGCGAGCCTCTTCAGCTGACAATCCCAAAGTCAAAGCGAGATTCGGCGAAGAATCCGCATCAATTGCAATAGTTTTTAGCCCTCTTTCAGCAAAACCACGCGCAAGACCCCCTGCAATCAGGGTTTTGCCTACGCCGCCCTTACCGGAAACTGCGATTTTCATATGTTTTCAACAAACATTTTTTCTACTTAAGGCTTATTTACGTTTCCTCTTAGATTTTGTAGAAAGAATGCGAGCGCACCTTGTTAAGCCAAAATGGTAGAAGACTGCAAGATAAAATCACAGACAAATATCGAATCAAAGACGGCTCGGCTCAATTGCCTCTGGAAATGTAAAGTGCGCGCGCTGTGAGACAGGATAAAATGGGCGTTTCAAACTTTGGAACGCTCGTTTCAAAGTGTCCCTTAACTGGAGGATTAACCATTACTTCCGATGGTGAAATAAAATGTTGAAAAAAAGCAAAGTCACCGCGATGGCACTGTTAGTATCCGTCATACTGTTGGCAAGCCCACTGATGCTGGTGCAAGGCCAGACTCTAACCTCGCCAGCCGCTAAGGTGGTTTGGATCGCTGAAAATGCAGGACAACACATTCAAAACCTGATAGACTTGATAAATGCAGATGAAGATGCGCTCACAAAGATTGCCGTTGTTGAGCTCACAGAGGACTTTGAAGCTAATGTGACGTTATACGAGACTGATGGCTTGGCAAACCTAGAAGCTGCACAAGAAGCTCTGGCAAACACTGAATACGAAGATGCGGTTGATTCTGCGGTTGAAGCTTTGAGAATTTTCAGAGAAGTTTACAGTTCAATACACATTATCATGGAGAAAGCAGGCATCCAGAGAGATGACTTGATTGAGAATCAGGGACTGCTGGAAGCAATAACGCGCGAACTCCAAAGGATCGATCGTCTGCGAGAGATCCTGTCTGATGATGTGCCGCAAGATATTCTCGATTCGCTTGATGCTGCTGAAGCGTTGTTGAGTGAGGCTAGAACGTTGCTGCTTGACGGTGATGTTGATGCTGCCAGGTCTGCGTTTCTTGAAGCCAAAGAGAGCATATCAGAAGTCTACGTTTACTTGAAGGCGCAGGCTGTGGATTACAACACTTGGCGACTCTACAACTACTGCGAGCAAGCCCGTGAGAGAATCCGTGAAAGATTCCGATATGGTCAAAATCAAGGGGTTGACTTCTCGGGTGTGCTGCAATCATACGGTTACCAGAGTGAGAACGAATTCATGGAGGCTTTCCAGAACTGGGCTCAGACAGCTCAGGGCGAACAAAACTTCGGCGATGCACTGCGGGATTGCCAAGAGCTGAGCCAGATGGTTCAGCAGATGGAGCAAGCTCTTAACCAGGAAATCAATAGGCATCAGGGACAATATGGCTCAGGCGGCAGCGGCTCGGGCAGCGGATACCGCGGTAGTGGATCTGGATACGGCGGCAGTGGTTCTGGTTCCGGAAGCGGTTCCGGCGGCGGTTCCTAAAAAGAGAGTTTCCCCACCCTACCCAAACTCTCTCTTTTCCCTTTTTGTGTTTTATTTTTTGAGTTGCACTTGGTTTTCGAGTCCAATTCTCTGGATTTCAACAATTTCCAACGATTCCAAGCGTCTGATGAGTCTCCAGAGGCTTGTTCTGGGCATATCAGGAAACCGTTGGCGTATCTCAGCTTCGAAAGCTTTACCTTCTTTCTCGGCTAAGAACTCGATTACCGCCTTGTCTTCCTTCATCAGATCCGGATGGCTGTTAAGTATCTTTTTGACGTTAACTTTTCTCTTTCGCCTAGTGACAAAAAACGCTATGAGAACAATAGCTGCTGCGGCGGCCGCAGCGATCACGTATTCGATTGGAATTGCCCAGGCTGCGCTGTTCGGGTCTTCCTGCTGCAACGGCACGATATAGCTAAGTTCCCACTGCCCAGGATACAGGGACAATGACAATTCGTCGCCAGCCGTGTCTATTGTCGTCGGCACCTGGTTCAGGTAGACTATTGTTGAGTTTCTGGGCAGAAAGACCGTTAAATTGTAGGGATGATTCAGGATTAGGGTCCATACGTCAGCTACTTTGTTTGTAAGTGCCAGGGTGTCATATTCAACTGAGAAGTGGGAAGCTCCTAGGGTGAACACGGTCACGTTCTCCGCGTTAAGCTGGTAGTCTACCGTTAGCTGGTTCTCATCAAGAATGATCAAGTTTTCAATGGATGAAGTTAAGAGGGTCAGGTCTATTTCGGGGAGAAGATTGTCCACAATCACCGTCTGTGTGATGTGAGCTAATCCGTCTCTGTAGACTTTGACTGCCATTGTTTCGACTTCGAACGTGATCTGAGCTGTTGCCGTGGTGGTTAGAATTGAGAATAGGAGGATTGTGAATAAGACCGTGGTTCCAGCGTGTTCGCCGTCGAGGTTCATGCGATTTCACATTAGATTTGCCAGTTGTAGTTAAGATTTTTGTGTATCATGAATACAGGTTGAATGTGGTAGTATCCTGAGGAGACAAACGTTAAGGTTTGCGCAGGTGCGAGTTTGAGGACTGAGATGGTGTGATATGATAGTATTTCATATTTGAAACGGTTATTTCACAATGTCCCTTAAGTCAGGCGGCAGCATATAGTATATCTCGTGATTCGCGATGAAGAAATGTCGAATATCCAACACACATAAACTCGGAACCTTCATCATGGCCTTGCTGATCGCCGCGTATGCGGCACCCCTATGCGCAGCTTCTGCTGCTGAACAGGCACCAGGACTCGGAGACCCCTCGGGCACGGGTAACTTTCCAGACGTGCCAGGAGTCCCCGACAACGCCGTACAATATAACAAAACCGATGTCACCCCCGTCGCTGAAATGGAAAAAGTCCAGGCAGGAGAACCAGCATTATTCCAATACAGAAACATGACCATGCTCATGAACTGCACACAGAATTGCACCGTAGTCTTCACAGCAGACCCAGACGTAACTTCGAAGGTTCTCGGCCTCTCCGTGGAACTCAATCAAACGATGACGCTGACTATGAACATGTATGGTCTGCCGAAACAGGGCGAACAGGTTATGGAGCGAACTTTGAATTTCTATTTGGGCATTGAGCCGAATGCAGAGCTACAGCTGACTGCACAGATAAGATTGCACGTCAACCAGACAGAGCTTGATGAGGAACTCAACAGAGAGGTTAACGCTTCGAGGCTGACGTGGATGTACTGGAACCGGATTCAAGCTCAATGGATACCGGTTGAAAGCTTCATGGATCAGAACGGATACTTGGTTTGCAACACTAACCACTTCTCATTGTGGACGGTGGCCGAATTAGCCGACACAATGGAACCTCCAGAAGATACGACTCAGGGTGGAATCCCCGTCGAGTACATCTACATCGGGGCAGCAGTGATCGCAGTCGTGGCGGTCGCAGCAGTAGCATTCGTATACAGGAAACGAAAGTAAAGGCAAAATCAAATCCTCCCTCTCCCTTTTCCTTTTTCTCGAAAATTCCTACTAACGCACGCGTAAACCAGCCTTAATAAAGCTAACTTGGCATGTGTATGAATCGTCTGAAAGCCCCAAATGCCCTTTAACGAGCTCAACGCTGATTTATGTTAACCTTGACTTCAATTCCTTCTCTAATACTTTGAGTTACGGTACAATAGTTCTCAAAAATATCCAAGCACCGCGGAACCTTCAGTCTGTCCTCCTCGTTCACTTCAAGATGAATCTGAACATCTAAACCCGCGATTCTAAGGTAACCCTCTTTGTTCCTTTCTATATTCGCCTTGACAGTTGTGTCGAGTTTCTTAACCTTGACTCTCGCCTTGCTCAAACAGTACAATAGACTAGAGCTCAGACAATGACCGACCGCAGTTGACAACAGTCTCGAAGGATTCGGACCCAAACCCTCCCCAGTGGGCTTCATTTCATCCACAAAAAGGCTCGGAACACCATCCACGTCAAATCCAGCTTTAAACCTGTACCCCTCAAGAAGCTCCAGCTTTGTCAAAATCGACTCAGACAACATCAACCCCTCCGAAACACATTCATTTCCTTACAGTTTCTATTCGACAAGGTGCCTCTTATTCGTGATGTGACTGCTAGCACACAACAACAAATGATTAAGAACAACGTTCACTTCTGAAAAAGCGTTGCTTATCTAACAGGTAATGTAGAGGTGAATTGATTGTTGTATGAGGCGATCCATTCTCACCCAGCAGCTCAATGTCCATTGCTGAAACCCGAAGGAAAAACAATGATCAAACAGCTATTCTCCGATGAAAACGTAAAGCAAGCGGGAATCAAAATTGCGGCGGCATATATGAGTTGCCCAAAAGACACAGCCATAGACCACAAAGGCTTCTTCACAATAGAAGCAGATAACCCAGGTGCGATCACCAAATTCTTTGGACCGATGACAGTTGAAGTGAGACCAGTCCAACCCCTGAGCGAAATTGCCAAAACTCTTTAGAGTCTAAAACAGCTTTCCCCTTTTTTTTATACGAGTTGCCTCTTGCAGCAAGCGACGACCGAGATTCTAATATAATCGGTGCTACAGTGAACCAATGTGTAACTTGACGATTCATCAAAGTAGTGACTGGTTAATTTGCCACCCAAAGAACTTGATTATTCCGATCAAAAAGACGCAGAAGCAGTAAACTCACTATCCAGCGGCCCATTAGAAACGGGGCTCAGTTCTGCTGAGGCCCAAGAGAGACTAAAGCAATACGGGTTCAACGATGTTCCAGAAAAGAAACCCAAAACAATTCTGCAGTTTGCAAGGAAATTCTGGGGTCTAAGCGCTTGGATGCTTGAAATAATCATCGTTCTTTCTCTGTTTCTCCAGAGATACACTGATGTATATATCGTAGCGGGCCTGCTTGTGGTTAACGCAGTACTAGGTTTTGCGGAGGAGCAAAGGGCCTCAGGAGCTGTTGAAGCCCTGAAAGCAAGATTGCATGTGAACGCACGCGTTTTGAGAGACAGCATCTGGAAAGTTATCCCGGCGAGAGAACTTGTCCCGGGTGATGTAGTAAGGATCAGGGCTGGTTATTTCGTGCCCGCAGACGCTAAAGTGGTTCATGGAGATGTTGAGGTCGACCAGTCAGTATTGACAGGTGAATCTTTGAGTGTGGAAAAGAAGCCCGGTGACTTACTCTACTCTGGGTCAATAGTTAAACGTGGAGAGTCAAACGGGATCGTCGCATCTACCGGAGTCAAGACCTATTTCGGAAGAACTGCACAACTTGTTCAGATAGCAAAGCCTAAGCTGCACATAGAAGCTGTTATTTCAAATTTGGTGAAGTGGCTTCTGGTCATGGTTTCAGCATTGATTTTTGTTGCAGTCGTCTATTCTCTAAGTCGCGGTTTCAGCCTTCTTGAAGTCTTACCCATTGTTCTTGTGGTTTTGCTGTCCGCTATGCCAGTGGCTTTGCCCGCCATGTTCACCGTGACCATGGCCCTGGGCTCATTGGAACTGGCAAGAAAAGGTGTCATAGTAACAAGGTTGAGTGCTTCAGAGGATGCGGCAACAATGGATGTCCTCTGCGCCGACAAAACAGGCACAATCACAATGAACAAGCTTACCGTGGCAAAGATAATTCCACAAAGCGGTTTCACTGAAAGCTATACGGTCTTGTATGGAGCTTTGGCTTCACAGGAAGCAAACCAAGACCCCGTTGACATGGCTTTCATCGACTTTGCCAAGCAACAGAAACTCAATATTCATTCATATAGTCAGAAGAGTTTTGTCCCATTCGATCCCAAGACCAGAAAGACAGAAGCAACTGTCCAGAAAGACAGCGTTGAGTTCAGAGTTGCAAAAGGTGCCGTGAAAAATGTAGCAGAAACGTGCGGTTTCAGCAAAGAGGCAATCGAAAACCTCGAGGATCAGATGCGGGAATACGCTGCAAAGGGATATCGAACTTTGGCTGTTGCCAAGACTGAGGACAACGGTCCATTTCAACTCGTAGGCTTAGTTGCACTCTA
>CAYSOZ010000078.1:0-6067 GCA_964432815.1 uncultured Candidatus Bathyarchaeia archaeon | reverse complement strand
GTCGTTCTATTGCGGAAAACAGAATTGGAACCATTTTTGATCGTTTCAGGAACACGCATGCACACTATTTGGGAGCGTTAGCATATCCAGTTGAAAAGGGCGATTGGAATTTGCCAATATTCTCTCTGATGACGCCGTATCCCTTTTCTGCGAGGTCGTTTGGCAACTTGTCCAACTCCAGATGTTCTTCTTCTTGGTTTTCTCCCTGATGTTCTTCCTTGTGCCTGAGTGTAAGTTTGATGGTTGAACGCATTATTCCTTTGTCTAGGGTCACGTTCGTGATGTCTCTATAACTGTAATCGGTGTAATCCTTCTTCAAGCCAAGCGCGTGAGGATGCCGCAGAATTATCCGTTCATTCGTAATGATCACGGATTCAATGTTAATACGAGGATGATAGATTTTCTCCTCGATATACAGCTCAACCTTTTCGTTCGAGCCGAGTATGTTTTTTATTTCATCAGGAGTAGCCATCATCATCAACCATCTTACATGAACACTCTTACTTGTCCTAGTATTGCCAGCTTGAATAAATAGCCATGTGACTGTGATACCACAGCGACAAGATACAGTTGATTCTAGCGGGCTCTCACGGAAACGATATATAGCAATTTTGCCCATAACTCAGGAAGGTGGAAAGTTATGCCAAAATGTCCAAATTGCACGGCGCATACGCAAGGACCTGATAAAGAATGGACCTTTGGGCGATTCAAAGTCAAGATGTACAAATGCACTAAGTGTGGAAATCAATTTAGAGAATATTATAAGGAAAGCACGCTGCAATTTGTATTGAGCGCACACAACGGTGGTTTAGGAAAGATTAGAGTAACAAAAGAAACCGCGGACAGGCATAAAACATATCCATGATCATATCGCCTGCACTGGGAATTGGCGCTTAAAAAGTATTCCATGTGATTTCAATCTCTATGCTCGTGCGATTCCTCTTCGGATTCTTCTTCCCGGTCTTCCTCGCCCTCGGAGACATCTTCATTTACACTTCTTGCTTTGTCTTCAGCTTCGCCTTTTGGGGGAAAAGCATCATCCAGCCATGTTTCAAACTGTTTCTTGATTTCAGAATTGGAAAAGGCCCACGCGCACAATTCACTTATGACGCTATTCAAGTCAGTTTGGTGATCATCAGCCAAAAGTTTCAGAAACTGTTCCCACTTTGCAGGAAGAGATACCGTAAGCTTAGTCATCTCGTGTTTTCCCCACTGTTTTGTTTCAATTGATCCATTCTTCAGTTATTAACATAAACGTGCGTTGTCTATTCCAGTAATTTATTGCTTTCTTCAAGACTCATTGCTAATTTGATTTCACTTGTGTTCCAAGCCATCCATTTTACCATCTCGGGTTCCATGGAGAATGCCTGCAACGCTTCCGAGCTTGGAGCTGTGTACACCCAAACCAACAGGTGTTCCGGAATTACGGTCCATACTCCAACCCTCTTGATGCCGTGTTTGGCCTCCATCGTGCCCAGTTTGTTGGGTAATTCTAGAGTCATTTTCTTCATTTTCTCATTGTTTATAGGACAGTTTTCAGGGGAATGTCTGGAAATTATTAAAAATGTGGGCATAATTTCACTCTCAAAAGTATAGTGTAGGAAAGTTGTATAAATTGTTTAGCATTCTAATATACTTCTTTCAGAAGGGACCTTCCAGCTCCGGTTCCCCTCATAAAACCCTCCTCGGGCAGTGTGGGGAAGGGCTGGTTTCCCTGACGCCTTTTTCGCACAAGGCGACCTTAAAATGAAGTTACTTGGAGATGAAAGCGTGGATCTATTCTTTTTTGGCAATCCATGTTTTTACGGCTTGTTCGACGGCTCGGGTTAAGTCGCCTTTTTTTCCGCCGAATTTCTCGATGGTCTTGAATTTGAGCTGTTTCTCCAGCTCGTCCGAGAGTTCCACGCATATACGATCCGTTTTCAATCGCCGACTTTTATGAGAGTTTTTGTACGGTTCGACGTGTCAGATGTCTTTCCAATAAGCGATTTGCCAGGTGAAGTTTCTCGTTTGATTTTGTTGTCATTCATTTCGCCTTTAGTTCGCTTATCCACATAATATGATATGTGCATACTCACTTATAAGGATATTGATTTAACTGTTTAATCGTTTAAGCGTATAAAGATGCGTGACATCTTCACTTTAGTCGGAGTCTCGGTTAGTTTTTCAAGAAGATGCTTTTCTTTTTCTTCGTTCAGAAAATCATACCGGGCCGAGAACAGGCTTAAGAAAGAAAATAAAGCCGGAATGTGACTTCAGCATTTGCGAGAGTGGCCGAAGAACAGCAAATTGCCACTATATTCTCATTAGATAAACCAGTTGATTTGATGTACAGGAAAAAAGTTTTCGGTAAGCCTTCATGGCTTTTTCTCGCCTTTCACCGACCAAGTTTAGTATTTCATTTTCCAGCATTCTCATTTTGAATGCCCTTGCTTCACTATCAAGTTTCATGCCTTTAGCCCCATGTCTAAGCAGAGGGATGTGACAAAAGACGAATTGTTCACGAGCGATATCTTTTATCAGAACTCTACCTAAACAATACAATGTCTGCGCGCTCCTATAAAGGTGCGCTTTGTGGGAAAGATGATGCTTTTGATTTTGAAGTAAGCCTAGGCGCTGAACCAGAAGATCACGTTTGGCGTATTCTTGCGTACGGGAAAGTCCGTGCCAAAATCTTAGTATTAGTAAAAAGATAAAAGAGAAACTGTAATGTGTTGGTTTAGAGGATTATTGAAAAAGGTGCATTTCATGCCTGGAAGGTACTATGAGCGTGATGAAGATTGGATGGTTACCTGTCCTGAATGCCATGGGCGAGGCACGATAGGCATGGGCGATTCAAGAAAGCGATGCCCAAAATGTGACGGCGCAGGAAAACTGAGGCGATAACCACAACAAATAGAAGTACCCTGCAATACATTAATCTTAATTATTCATGTTTCTAATATAATAACCAACGAGTCTCATTGGGGTAGGAAAAGGCGAGTAAACATGGTCTCATTAAGAGCTCTATCTCCCTCATTAACAAGAATCACCATAGCTGCGGCTGTGGGTGCGGCTCTTCATATCGGTAAGGGCAATTCTAATCTGGTCGACCAAACTGCGCTGGATTTTTCGCGTGCGGTGCTAAGTCAGACTGAAATTGATGGTGAAGTTATCTGTTGTGAGGGGCCTAAGGACAATGCTCCAGCGTTTAGTCGTAGAGAAAAAGTGGGGATGTGCAGTGGGCCCAGAGTGGAATTTGTCATCGATCAAGTCGATGGTACAACGGCCACTTCTGAGGGAAAGAAGGACGCTATCTCTGCTTTAGCTTGTGCTCCTGCAGGTTGTCTGCAGGTTCTTCCGGACGATGGATACTATTTCAAAGTGGCAACCGACGGGCAATCGAAAGGCAAGATTTCTCTGGACATGTCCATTGAGGAAATCGTGAAGACCGTGGCTTCTCAGAAGAATTTGCTTCTAGAGAATTTTACAGTAATTATGCTTAAACGCGACAGACATCAGGATTTGCTCTCAAGACTCCGAAAGATGGGAGTGAGAATAATTTTGATTGCTGATGGTGATATTGCGGGTTCAGTCGTAACTTGCATGCCCAATTCAGGCATTGATCTGCTTGTAGGTGCAGGAGCAGGCGCAGAAGCAACAATCGCCGCGGCAGCTGTCAAGTGTCTCGGCGGAACAATGCTGGTTAAGGTTTGGAAGGATAAGAAGGATGATCCCAACCGCCTTCAAAGACTGGAGACCGAGGGAGTTCAAATCGATAAGACTTACAACGAAAACGAGTTAGCGAAAGGAAATGAACTTGCCTTCGCTGCCTCCGGCATAACTAAAGGAGAATTGCTTGACGGCGTTCGATTTATCCTCAACGGCGCAATTGTTAACTCCATATGCACAAGGCTTCCAAGTGGAACTTTTGAAAAATCAATAACTACCCTGAAGTTCAGAGGACATCCCGTATACAAACAATTGACTTAGAAGCAGGCTCTGTTTTTATCGATTACCCTATAGAGCCTCTGGTTTGCTCGTGCGGTTTGTATTTATCCACTAAGGTTCTTTTGTTTACTACATTGAGCTGTTTGAAGAGGAAGTCAAATTTGTTTTCGATTTCAGCCGCAATCGCGTTGCGTGTTTTTTGTGGCAGGCTCATGATTTCTTTCTTGAAGGGACCCAACGCTTTTTTCCGGGTCTTATAGAGGAATTGTTCTTTTGTTTCGCCTTGTTTAGCTTCGCCTGCTGCGTTGACTGTTAACCATTCGTAAATTTTCTTCTTTAGGTGAACCGGGAAGTGCCCTGATTCGTAAATCATATTCTGGAACTCCGTGGCCAAATGCACTTCAGCGGTCTCGCATTCGACAAACTTGTGGAATGCCTCTGGGGGCAGGGTTGAAGCTCCATGTTGCACAGCTCCAGCGAGCCCATATTCTCTGCGAGCTATCTCAGAAAGAGTCTTCAACGTGTTAAAGTCAAGTTTGATCTGCGCGATTGACCCGTCAGGAAGGACAAGGCCGCCATGGGTGGTCCCCGTCTGAACTGAAATCTTACTTATGCCCGCTAAACCCTTTTCCAGCTTGTCTGCGAGGCCTGCCATAAACGCGTGCAGGTCTTCAGGAGTAGAATTCTGGTGTCCAATCTCGCCAATTTCTCCACCCACCGAAATCGTGATTCCTCTCGGTTGAATACGGCGGATAAACTGCGTGAGCCTCGCGCAGACATCATAATTCAGAAGTTGTTGTTCTTTCAGATCTGGTTTGGATAAATCGACGAGCGTTGATGAGTCAATGTCGATATTGTAGAAGCATGAGCTAATCGCATCCCCGATCAAAGCCTGCAAAGCTTCAATCTCCTTATCAGGATTTTCCTTAAACTTGGCAGCGTTAACCTGAAAATGGTCGCCTTGAATGAAGATTGGTCCGGAATAGTTTTCCTTTATGGCAGCTGCCAGAACCATGCTTGCGTATTCGATCGGCGGTTGATTGGTATAACCGATCTCGGACCGGGCAATCTCGAAGACGAAGGCCCCAGAATCATTTTTGTCTGCCACCCTGAACATCGCGCGAGCTAGGTCATAAGTCATGCTCCTCAAGTTTATGGCAGGGACCGTGAAACCGCTGAATTCGCCCCTGCCGCGGGCCGCGTAGAATTCATGGACGCTTGAGGGATAAATCCCCTCTTCATATGCAACATCGAAGATCTTCTTGGCCAATTTCCTCTTTTCTGTTACATTATCGGTCATGACTAATTCATTTGCAGTTTTCTCAACATCAAACGATTCTCTTCTCATGATATACCAACTTCCTCAGGTTAATGCTTAACTAATCTGCATCAATTCTTCTATTTGAATATTAAACAGCAGTGTGTGAACACGCCCATGAAGTCCTCTTATTTTCAACCATTCCTTTCCCGTTTTATCTTGGTTTTCTTTTCGGTTTTTTGATGAGGGACATGGGCAATTCGTCCGCCAATAGGGTAGTGTGGTGTCTGTGTCCAGCCCCTTGCACGCTTGATAGAATGTTCGTTTTGCAGTGCAGCGTGAAGAGCTAGAAGAATGATCTTGCCGAGCAAAAATAATAAAAACCTCCAAACCTAACATCCATTTATGGTAAAGCGTAGGCCAAAAACAGTTGATGAAATTTTAGGCACTCTCGAACCTGAAAAGAAAGCGATAGCTGAAAAATTTCGTCGTATAGTTAAGAATGCAATTCCTGACACGGCTGAGATAGTTAGACGAGGAAGAATTACGTATGTTTTGAATAACAAAGACTTCTTGTCGATAAGAACTGCCCAGTCTCATATTGACCTGCTCTTTCTATGCGGGACCAAATGCACGTCAAACCTTTTGAAGGGAATTGGGACAGGAAGGGACCTGAGGCATGTTGAAGTAAGAAACATGAGCGCTTTTGATGAACACGAACTCGTTAGACTCCTCAAAGAGGCGGAAAGAATAGCCTAGGCTGTCAATAGCCAAAATGTTTTTTGGATTCTATCAGTCGCACGTGCTTTGACTTGGCTGTCTATTCGTGTCCTCTTGTTTCATGGTGCATCGTATCTCGGTGTCTCTCCATCTCCGAGC
>CAYSOZ010000077.1:0-6102 GCA_964432815.1 uncultured Candidatus Bathyarchaeia archaeon | reverse complement strand
AGGAGGTCGGGCGGAACCTCGGCTTCGATGTACGGGGGTTTAACGCTTGGCAGATCTACTGCTGCGTGGAAAACGAAAATGTTGCTTGTCTGCGAGTCTGGCATAGGAGGGTTCTGTTCGAAAAAGAAGGGCAATCCTTCCTCGGTCTTGCGTCTACTTCTATAGTTAGGTATCCCGTAAACATAGCAGCGATCATTCAAACGCCAGCAGGCGCCTTCCCTTCTGGGTAGATGTATGATCAACCCCGCACTGTCCAAAGGGTTCAAGATTGTACCAGTTATCATGTTAGGCGCGGAGTCATGGGATCCGTCAACGGTCAGAACAGGAATGTCTGCATCTCTAATCTGTTTGAAAAGTCTTATCGCGTTTTCCAGTGTTGTGTTTGATGGACGTGCTTGGTGGAAAAGGTCTCCGGCTATGACCATGAAATCTGGTCTAAACTCGATGGTCTTCTCCACTATCTCAGAGAATACGCTGTCGAAATCTTGTCTTCTGGCCTCAAGTCCGTACTGAGCGTAACCTAAATGGAGGTCACTGGCATGGACGAAGCTGAAAGCCTTCAAACTTTTGCTGTTTCTCCCTTATGCTTTCCCGCTTTAGACTGGACGGTTGCAAGTTTTAAGCATTTATCTAAACAAATGAGGCAGTATTCACTTTTTCAAGGAACAATGTTTAAACATTCACTTTTCCTTTTATGGGAGAGCCTGGGTTAAAGATGAAGTGCCAGAAGTGCGGTCAGGAAACCTATCTACCTTTTCAATGTCCATACTGCGGAGGCCATTTCTGTAACGATCACAGGTTGCCTGAGAATCACATGTGCCAAAACATCGATAATGCCCGCAAAATAAGAAATGACGACTCTATGATGGCGAAGGGGGCTAGTTCCTACAAGTACACGGTCTCGTTCGGACAACCTCAGTTAGTCAAAAGACACGTTTACTTCAGTCCAAAAGAACTGAAGCATTTGGGAATTGCCGCATTGCTCGTTGTCGGCGTCGGATTATCCGCGGGCCTATACATAGGCTACTCAGGAATGTCGGTGATGCTTGTATTGGCCGCTTCAGCAACGATTCTAGCGACATCCTTCTTTGTCCATGAAATAGCCCACAAAGTAACTGCACAGAGACGAGGTCTATGGGCGGAGTTTCGTTTGACCACGTGGGGAGCAGTCATGACTTTGGTTTTTATGGTCCTACCTACACCGTTCAAACTAATTTCTCCAGGGGCCGTCATGATTTCTGGATCTACTTCAACGGAAGAAATCGGAAGAATATCGATTGCTGGCCCCTTAACCAACATTGTTCTGTCAACAATGTTGCTGGCGGCTTTTTTAATTCCTGGTTCATATTCCGCGATTCTTCTATTGGGAGCGCTCCTCAATGGCTACATAGCCCTCTTCAATCTGATACCTATCGGAATTCTCGATGGGTTCAAAATCTTCAATTGGAACAAGAAGATTTGGGCATTGACCTTTGGCGCTAGTATAGTCTTGACTGCGGCAGCATATCTGATGATTCAGCCTGTTATCTAATGCTATTAGCTTCGCAAAAAAAAGATTTTAGACAAGCTCTATTGTCACATGGACTTCTTCTGGCACTCGAATTCGCATGATACGCCGCATAACACGTTCTTCTGAGTCAATTTCAATCAGGCGTTTGTGGATGCGCATTTCCCACCTGTCCCATGTGGCTGTACCTTCTCCTGAAGGAGCCTTCAAAACGGGCACTCGTAGCCTTTTCGTTGGCAAGGGGACTGGACCGTTGATTTTGACTCCGGTTTTTTGGGCGATACTTCTCAGTTCTTCACATACTTCCTCAAGCTTCGTGTAATCGGTGCTTGTTAAGCGAATTCGCGCTTTTCTAACCATTTTTTGCCCATCAATCCGTAACTTGTCATTTTAAGGTGACTACCTTAGAAATTTAAGCGGCACATAAAAACTTTCCGACCGCGAAAATATTTTATGAACCCATATTGCCAAGCCGATGAATCCTCCATGTGCGCTATTTGTGAAAAGAGTATTCCTTTTATCTCGACATTTTGCCTAAAAAATAATGCAGTGAACACGGATTTTTTCAAATGTTGGAGCGTGCCAATGGAGTGAGAACGCTGATCAAAATCTGTCTTTTGACTTAAGGTTTACCTAAATTCTCCAAATAATCAAGGAATTCTTCCAATTCTTCCTTGCCCATCCCTGATATCGAGGTGCGTTCCACCTTGATATATTTACGAAGCGCTTCCAAACTTTCTTTAGCTTTGACGTCTTTTTTCACGGTCCGTACTTGATCACGTTCTATTTTTATTCTATAGAGTGTTGCCAAAAAAGTTGCGAAGACTACGAGAGTATTACTAACTATAACTATAAGTTCAAGACTCATGTTTGTCGCCCCATCCAGTGTATGATGAGTTCAATCTGTACGATGAGATATATCATCTTTTATGTGAATGAAATCTTAATAGCGTTATCTGCAGTATAACCAATGAGGCTTGTTTGTTGGAATATTGCATCATTGCTGAAGCCTATGAGAAAATCGAAGGGACCACGAAACGGCTTGAAATGACTGATTTGCTCGTGGAGTTATTAAAGAAGACTCCTAAGGCCATTATTGACAAAGTCGTTTACCTAACTCAGGGAAAGATCTACCCAGACTTCGTCAGCTTAGAGCTGGGTGTGGCAGAAAAACTTGCCATAAAAGCCTTATCTCGAGCATCGGGGACAAAAGATGCAGATCTTCTGCGACTTCTCTCGAAAATAGGCGACGTAGGCGAAGTTGCTGAAGAAGTCATGAAAAAGAAAAAACAAGCCACTCTAGGAGACCGAAAAAACCTGACCGCTGAACGAGTCTACGAAGTTTTGGACAAAATGGCCAAAACACAGGGCTCAGGGGCCGTAGATTCAAAGATGGCACTTTTGTCGGGATTATTGTCTGACGCCTCGCCAAAGGAAGCCAAATACATAATGCGAACAGTTACAGGTAATCTACGCCTAGGCATAGCGGACATGACCGTTCTGGATGCTTTGGCAATAGCGTACGGAGGCGGTAAGGAAGCTCGAGAACTCATAGAACGGGCATACAATATCGCTTCCGATCTCGGCAGAGTAGCAAATGTAGTTGTTGAGAAAGGAATGGAAGGAATAAAGAAGTTTCAAGTGATAGTTTTTGAGCCGATTAGGCCTATGTTGGCTGAAAGGCTCGCTTCTCCCGAAGAAATCCTTGAGAAACTGGGAGGAAAATGTATCGCTGAGTACAAGTACGATGGTGAACGAATTCAAGCACACAAGAAAGACGGAAAAGTCATGCTATTTTCCAGGCGTTTGGAGAACATATCATCTCAATATCCAGACGCGGTTGAACTAATAAAAGACAAGGTTGAGGCTAAAGAGGCGATATTGGAGGCTGAATGCGTCGCTATGGACCTTGAAACGTACGAGATGCGCCCATTCCAAGAGTTAATGCATCGGCGAAGAAAGTACGGCGTAAAAGCCGCTATGGAACAATATCCTGTCTCGCTGTTTATGTTCGATGCACTCTACATAGATGGAAAGGATCTCACGTTGGAAGCCTACCCTTTAAGGAGAAGAGCATTGGAAAACACCGTCAAACGTAATGACCGAGCCAAAGTAGCCCACCATATTGTCGCCCATAACCCTAAACAGCTTGAAGAGTTTTTCGAGGAAGCCATCGAAAACGGTTGCGAAGGGTTAATGTGCAAAGCCATGGGAAAAGACTCAGTCTATCAGGCGGGAGCCCGCGGGTGGCTATGGATAAAGTACAAACGCGACTACAAAAGCGAAATGACGGACACGGTGGATCTTGTGATCGTGGGTGCTTTTCACGGCAGAGGAAAACGAGCAGGAACATATGGCGCTTTGCTTTTGGCTACTTACGATCCAAAAGCAGATACTTTCGAAACCGTCACGAAATGCGGCACCGGCTTCACAGATAAAGACTTGGCAGGTTTTCCAGAAATTCTAAGGAAACATGAGATACCTCGCAAACACTCCCGAGTCAAGTCTACTCTTGAGGCTGATGTCTGGTTTGAACCAGCTGTTGTTCTGGAAATTCTGGGAGCTGAAATTACACTTAGCCCTATACATACCTGCGCTTTGGACTCAATCAGAAAAGGAAGCGGCTTGGCAATAAGGTTTCCACGTTTCACTGGAAAGTACAGAAAAGACAAAGCAGCAGAAGATGCAACAACATCCTCCGAGATTGTGGAGATGTACCGGAAACAGCTGAAGAGAATCAGCGAGACTTGATCATTTCAAGTTCCGATTCGGCGAAGGCTCCAAACCTTGATAAACAGACACCGTAGAATAATACTTGTGGAATGAATGTCGCAAGATTCTGATAAGATGAAAGCAGTTGTAGCTTTCAAGAAGAAACTCGAAAAGAGAATAGAAGAATTGGATTCTGAGATCAAAGAACTCCAGACTACACTGGACACCGTCAATTCCATTCTGCTCGATAAGGGATTCAAACGAGGGGACATCAAAGAGATAAAGCCAGCGACCGAAGAGGCTGTTTTGCCAAGAGAAGTATCAGAGAAATCCCCTGAGAAACCGACTGCGCGAGCTCAACCAACAACTGAGTCGGAAAGCGTCATACCCTTAAGAACGTTAGATGACGAACCTCTAGCAATCATCTATGTTGACAGACAGTCCATTCACGTGTTGCCTGATGAGAGAAAAAACTTCAGCATGAACACGCCACCTTTCAGCCATTTTCTAGTTGAGAGAGTACTTGCGAAGATGCAGGAGAAAGACAATGAACTCGTCCGAATGGGTCAACTGACACCTGATAAAATGTTTGCCTATAACATAGTGCGCGAAGGTGACCTAATTCGCGAAATAGTGATCAGAAACGTAGACGAAGAACGACTTAGGGAACTCAAGTCCAGCATCAGATGGACCTTCGAAAAGATGTACGAAAAAATGAAAAGATGAAGCTTGGACTACTCTAATTGCTTCTTCAAAAGAGCTTCAATGTTTTTCTTTGGGCAGAGGCCAACAAGCCTTTCAACTTCATTTCCGTTCTTGAAAACAACCATCGTTGGAATACTGAAGACCTGAAATTTCTCCGCTGTAACCGGGTTTTCATCAACATCCAGTTTGGCAACAAGAATCTTTCCAGCGTATTCCTTGGCCAATTCCTCGATAGTAGGTGCTAATGCTCTGCATGGGCCGCACCACCCTGCCCAGAAGTCCAGCAGGACTACTTGGTTGCCTTTAAGTGTTTCATCGAAATTCGCGTCTGTCAAGTGAAAAGGACCATCAACCATTTGATTTATTCTCCTGATTTACAAGAATATTCTTCAACGTACTTTGATATAAACCGTTCGTGATGTCACTTGCACTGTTTCATATTCTGATGCAATATCTTGAAGGCCAGATAAGCTTCTTTAGGGTCAGATATATCAGCTGCTACTCTCTCAAAGGGACATGTGCCAGTTTTGTTTGAATCAAGAACATTTTCGATAAGTTGTTCGGACTGATAAGCGATTTTGTGTTTTTCGAAAACTGTCTGTGCCTGCCTGCTCAGAACCACGGCGTAAACCCATTTCACCTTTGCATAAACACATAACATCGCAACAGCTTTTCCAACAACCCTGTCCGCCACACTCGAATCTCGGATTTCTTCACCTGCAGTGTCAATAGCTTCCAAAAAACCTGAAATCCTGTGAGAACGGGTTTCATAAACCGCCTTCCCGTTTTTCACTATAACTAAAGTTAGGCTTTCCTCGTAAAGTCGATTCTTAGCAACGTCTAAGTCGGTCACAACTTGCTCGTTAGAGTAAACTCTGGACATCGGTAAAAACATTATTTGTCTGTCGCGTTAATTGTCAAGGTGACAGAGGATAGAGCTAAGTCTCTTCGTCACCTTTTTTCAACATAACCGAGGAGTACCCAACCACGCTGGAAAAATCACCCGTTATGTCTCCGCTAGTTTTGTGAGATAAGACAACTGCTTTCTTGACCCCTAGAGCTTTTGAGAAAGTTATCAAAGCAGCTATAGGCCCATAACCGCAAGCGCTTACATTTTCCTTTTCAATAACAGAATAGAACAGTTTTTCATCCAACGCTTCAATTGCCTTTAAAACAGA
>CAYSOZ010000076.1:0-6262 GCA_964432815.1 uncultured Candidatus Bathyarchaeia archaeon | reverse complement strand
AAAGGTATAATGAAAACGAAATTGCCAATCATAGAGTGAAGGAACTTTCGAGAAGACTTACGGGAAACGTGAAAAACGCTGACTATTTTCTCCGCTAAAAAGATAATCAACAAAATATATGCGTAGCAAGCCACGAGCAAACCCAAGTTGAATAATGCCTCAGAGCTCAACATCGCAATCACCCAAACGCTCCGAAAATGTAAGCCAAAAGACCAATAAGGAACCACAGGAGAATAAGCTTCTTGATTTTTCTAGCGTTTTTCCGGGAATAGTCTCTCAACAAAAGTACAGAGGACACCACCAGCCCCACATCAGTAATCAAGACAAAGGGAACAAACCAAATAGAAACCAAACCCAAAATCAATGGAAGAGGCGTGAGGACCACAGCTGAAACATAAAACAAGGCAGCAATCATGGCCGCATTTCTCTCTCCAAAGCGGACAGCTATAGTCTTGACACCCTCGGCGCTGTCACCCTTAACGTCAACGATACCCTTTGTGACCTCCCTGCCAGTATTGGACAAAAAAGCCATCGCGGCAAAAAGCAGGACATTCAACTGAACCAGACAAGTAACCACCAAGCTGCCATAGATAAAGGAAATGGCCACGGTAGCGCTAACCAGAAAGTTGCCAGGCAGACCAGTCCGCTTTCCAACTGTAACGTAGGCTACAAGGATCAACCAAGCGATAGTCGCTGCAACCAAGCACACAACACTCGTCAGATAGGCGAATACGAAACCCACCACCGAAAAAACCAAGACAAAAACCAGCGCTTCTCTGACACTTACAGAGCCGCTCGGAATCGGACGCAAGGGCTCATTCACTGCATCAATCGCTCTATCGTAATAGTCGTTAATCGCCATGGAAGCCGCGGTCAAGGTAAACCCTGTCAGGAAACCGTAAACCACCTTAACCCATTCAGCAACGGTGAACGCAGGACTGGCTAATAAAGCACCGACGAAGACGGCGAAGCCCATCATCACACAGTTGACCGGCCGCATCAGCCGCACGAAGCCGCCTACTTTACCCATGATACTCTGACCTGTTTGGAGACACATTAGTTCTGATCAGGTTATAAAATCTCCTTCAAACTCCCAAATATAATTTTTAATAACGAAAAATGCTTTTTAACAAAAAAAACAGCTTTTTCCAACAAAAAAGAGCCAAATCCAAAAAACACCGTAAGAACCCACCTACCCCAGGAAACAAGCTTAAAAGGCAAATACGTTCTAACCAGTTAAACAAGAAACGAGTTCACGGTGAAAACATTTTGGGCGAAAAATACGCTCCTTTAGTGGCTGACGGCTACGCTCCAGAAAGACTACGGGCCATAATCCCAGTGGGCGGAAGAGCCACACGTCTCCTGCCTCTAACTGCAGAAACAAGCAAAGCATGCCTCCGAATACTCAACAGACCCCTAGTAGAATTCACGCTTTATTCGCTGGCAAGCCAAGGCATAAGGAACTACATATTCGGAGTTAAGGGCTACACAAACTACAGAGACCTATACGACTACTTCCAATCAGGCATAGGCTTCTCCGTACGATATAACATCAAACCTCGAATCCACGTAAAATACCAACCCAACATCGAAGACATGGGAAGCGCAGACTCCGCCCGAATAAACATGGAATACTACGACATCCAAAACCCCATCTTCGCCGTCCAAGGCGACAACATCTTCGACATAAACGTCAAAGACCTCATACGCTTTCACAGAGAAAAAGGCGCCATGATGACCATAGTCCTCCGCGAAGTACAGAACGTCGAAGGCTTAGGCATAGCAGACATTGACAAAACCTCCCGCATCTGCAGATTCGTCGAAAAACCCATGCCCAAAGACGCCCCCTCCAACCTCGCCAACACAGGACTCTACTTAATCTCACCTGAAGCACGAAAAATCTTCAAAGAAAAAGCCCTCAAACAAATAATGGAAGAAAAACATCGACTGGACTTCGGCTACGACTTCATCCCCTACGTCATAAATGCCGGATACCCAGTCTACGGTTACACACTGAAAGGAAACTGGTTTGACGTTGGCACACCCAAGAACTACCTAGATGCAATGAAAAACATGCTCTACGGCTGCTTCTCAAAAATAACAGACTTCGGCGGAAGACTAAACGAAGAAACCCCAATATGGGTCCAAGGCGAAAGCAACGAATCAGAAACACGAAGAGACGAAATCATACAAAAAATCAAAAAACGAAGAATACGAATCGAAGGCGCCGTACTCATCGGAAGACACTGCCAAATAGACGACGGCGCACGGATAGTCGACTCATGCATCGACAACTACACCAAAATCGGCAAGAACGCCGTTATACAAAACAGCTCAATCATGGACAGAGCCATAATCGGAGAAGAAGCCGAAATACTGGACAGCATCATCGGCAGACACACCACAATCCGCTCAAGCCAAGCCAAACCAACAAGAATAAACAGCGTCTCAGTAATAGCGGACGACGTTTCAATCGATGAAGGAAGTGTCTTAGCCGCAACGAAAATTTATCCTCATCAGAGCCTGAGAGGCGAATTCCAACACCAAACCGTCATCCCTAGCTAAGCCTTGAACCACTTGAAAATCAAATACTTGGTTCTTCCAGCAGCTAAATCTGGCACTGCAATTATGAAACGCTTTCTCACAGTCGTCGCCAATCTACCAGCCTTAACAATCTCAGTCGCAGAAAGATCCGAATCCGACTTCTTAACCGAAACCATGTAAGGTGCATGCTCCACACCGGGCCCGTACTTGTACACAGCAAAGTCGCAGCCGAACTTAATGCCGGGCGTGACAACCAACCCACTATCGCGCAGATCATGGTAGACAGCGTACTTCTCGTCAAACTCCTCATACAACTGTTTAGCCTTCTGCTTGAGCTTCTTGAACCCGACCTTTCGCTTATCCGGGCCCTCGTAGATGGTGACTCTCTTCTTCTCAGCCAAGTACAGACCTTCCATCAAATCCAAGAGAAGAGGCACGTTAAACTCCGGAATCTTGGGCTTGGCGATCCCGAGCGGCTTCCCATAATACCCAGTTTTGTACAGTTGGGAACCTTCCGAGGAATCCCAAACCACAAGAAAATTCTCAATCAACTCAACTTTAGTCTTAGGCATAGAATTTCTTCGCACTCTACTACAGTACCAGAGAAAGCATCCGAGCTGTGTCCGCTGCGTCCTCAGCCTTATCCGCAGAATTCTCGAGAAGCTGAAGAACGTCTCTTAACAAGAACAGCACCGGAAGATCAAGTTTACTCGTGAGAACCCTAATCGCAAGTGCCCTGTAAATGTCATCAACAACTCTCTCCGCGATCTCAACGTCTTTTGCCTTATCAAGAGTCTTAGCCGGGCCGTAACTCAAAACCATCATAGTCTCCCTGAGCTTAAGCACAGAATCAAAAACCGCTTCCGAAAGCTTCAACAAATCCTTCTTTATATCGCTCGAAACGTTCCAATTATGCTCCATAATCTCAAGAATATAGTGAGCTGTCCCCTCTGAGAAATCAGCAATCTCGCTTGACTGATTCGTAAACCTAAGAAAATCCTCCCGGCTTATCAGAACAGCGCCTATTTCAGCAAGCTCCTGAGAAACCATACGCCTAGACTTCACAACTTCTTCTTCACCTTTTCTGATCTCAGCAAAAAGTTGTCTAGCCGCATCCCTGTCTCCATTGGAGAAGAGCTCAACCATCTGGGGAATCTTCCTTGTAAGATCCACAACCTTACGTAAATTGTCTTGGCAAGCGTTCAATGCTCTGCGTTTCACACGCTCTTCTGTTTCAGCTGGAAGCACCAAAACCAACTCCCTCCCATAACCCTGACTAGTTTTCCAACCCTAGTTGTGCAGGTTCATTAAAAAAGCTAACTACTTGTCGGCACTAAAGTGCCCAAATCTTCAAAGTTAATTTTTCCCTGGAAATATTCACCTATAATCCTAGGCAAATCTTTGAGAGCACTCCGTACTTGCCGCCACGAATCACGATCGCGAATAGTAACAGTACCATCGTTTAGTGTGTCATAGTCTATGGTTACACCCAAGGGAACGCCGCCCTCGTCAGCACGTGCGTATCTTCTGCCTATCGAGCCTGCCTCATCAATTTCAACCATGAAACCTTCGTTCACGAGCAAATCATGCACTTCCTGAGCTTTCTCCGCTAAGCCATCCTTGTTTACCAAAGGGTAAACATTAACCTGCATCGGTGCAATACTTCTCGGAAAACTCATGACTATTCGGTCATCTTTCACGCCATAGGCATACTCCAACGCCACATAGAAGAGTCTGTCACAGCCGAAACTGGGTTCCACCACATGAGGAATGAAGCGAACTCCACGAACCAGAGTCTTTTGTTTGACAACCTCTACTTGTTCAGGCAAAATCTTGTAGTTCTCAACCATAAAGCAGCCGTCTTCCTTCAAAGAAGCCGCCACCGTCTCTGCGTTTGCTTTGGAGAGAAGTTCCGCAACCTTGCCTGCTTCCTTCTTGAACACAGGCCCAAACTTGGCCATTATTGGTTTTACTACAAGCGCCTCCTTTTCAACGGGCTTCTGATATTCTTTGTAAACTCGCATGTCTGCTCCGCTGGCTCTCATGTGACCGCTCAAATCATAGTCTGTGCGGTACGCGTGACCGGAAACCTCTACCCAGCCCCACCGGTCAACAAATACTTCTTGATCAAAGCTCTGTCTTGAATAATGTGCTTTTTCCCACGGGAGTTTTTCTATAAAACGCTGCCGTTCCGCCGGGACACCGATCTCTATTAGTAATTTCTTAGCCATCGCCATGAAAAACGCCTGCCACTCGGAAATCACGACTTTCTTGTCCAAGGCCTCTCTGACCGTCAGCGTGACCGTTTCCTCGGATTTTGCGAGCCTATTTTCCCCCAACAGAATAGGCAAACTTTCGTTTTCAACATCTTTCAGGAAACAGCAGTCAGGCTCCTCAGGATCAAAGAAAAACTCCAAATCCGCGATCGTAAACTCGCGAAGCCTAATCAGCCCTTGCCTAGGAGAGATCTCATTCCTCAAGGCATGCCCAATCTGGATGACTCCGAAAGGCAATTTCTCTCGAGCCACCGCATAGAGCCTATTAAACTCTACAAATATGCCTTGCGCTGCTTCAGGTCTCCCGTACCCAGTAGAACCTGAATAGGGACCTATAGTCGTCTCAAACATTGTCAAGAAGTGTTGGGGGAAATTGAAACCGCCGCCGCATTCTGGACAAGTGACAGCATTCGATTTGAGGGCTTCATTTATTTCGTCGAGGCTCATTTTTTCTGCTTCAGTCGGACTTATCTTGGCATACTCTTCGAGCAAATGATCCGCACGAAAACGCTTATGACACCCAGAGCATTCAACCATGGGTTCCTTGAAATGGTCAACGTGCCCTGAAGCCTCAAAAACTTTTCCAGGAGTAATTACGGCAGACTCGATTTCGAAAATTCCAAGTTTGGTGACGAATATCTCCCTTAGCTTGGCCTCAATGTTCTGTTTCAACCTAGCGCCCAAAGGACCGTAAGTTACAAAGCCACCTACTCCCCCGTAAATCTCATAAGATTGCCAGAAAAATCCCCTTCTGCGGGCTAACTCATTGACCGCGGTGAACTTGTCAGTCTTGGCATCGTTATCCAATCCGATCAAACCCTTTTTAGGGTAAGTGCCGCATAGAAATTAAAAGGTTGCTTCTCATTCGACTCGCATTCCAATGATGCGGTACAATAGACCTCTTTCCCTTGAGGAGAAACTTCGCTTCAAAGTCAAATCTTCAAACCTCAATAGCATCACAGAAATAGCCTTTTATAAGGCAATCGTGAATAAGAAAAGTCCGAACAAGGTGGCAAAGATGCCGAAAATAAGAGTTGCACTGATTGGCGTCGGTAATTGCGCTTCAGCCTTCGTCCAAGGCATAGAATATTATGGAAATCTAAAACAGGAAGAAGAATATGTTGGCCTGCGAAATCCAAGGTTGGGAGGCTTATCCCCCGACGACATTGAAGTGGTTGCAGCATTCGACGTAGACGAAAGAAAAGTCGGAAAAGACTTGGCAGAAGCCATTTTTGCCAAACCGAACAACGCCCCAAGAGTCGTCGAAGTCCCTGTAACCGGAATAATCGTAAACAAAGGGCCTGTGATGGATGGTGTGGGCAAATCTACTCAAAACATCCTGCAAATCAGCACTCTGCCTGATGCGAATGTGGCGGAGACACTGAAGACTGCTAATGCAGAAATAGTGATTAACCTGCTGCCCAGCGGAGCAAACCAGGCAT
>CAYSOZ010000075.1:0-6312 GCA_964432815.1 uncultured Candidatus Bathyarchaeia archaeon | reverse complement strand
CTTCCTCCTGTCGGCGGAGGCTAGTTTCTTCTGAACGCAATTTTCAAAAAACCCCGCTTTCCAAACGGAAAGCTTAAAAAAAGCAAGAAATCGAAGATAATAGGTATTATCAAAGAAATGTGGAGGTCACGGGAGGAAGCAGAATAATGTTTGATTCTAAGGCGTTTATTGAGAATTCCCTTGAGGAAATCAGAAGAACCGTCGGCGAAAGCAGGGTAATTTCTGCCTGTTCAGGCGGAGTAGATAGTACAGTAGCAACCTACCTAGTCCATAAAGCGGTAGGCGAAAAACTTGTTGCAGTCTTCATAGACGACGGGCTACGAAGAGAGGGGGAACCCGAATTCGTGGTTCGAGTGCTAAAGAGCTTCGGTATAAAAACCAGGTTGATTGATGCCAAGGCCGAGTTCTTCGCGGTCTTCAAAGGTAGGACTGATGCTGAAGAAAAGAGAAAAGCGTTTCGAGAGAAATTTTACAGCACGCTCGGGAAAGTAGCCAAGGAAGAAAGAATCGATTACATTGTGCAAGGGACGATAAAGGCTGATGTTATAGAGACGGTAAAGGGGATAAAATCTCAACACAACGTGCTATCACAAATTGGCATTAATCCAGAAATCTATGGCTATAAAATACTCGAACCGCTGAAGGACTTGTTCAAACCAGATGTTAGAAAAGTAGGTCGCCAACTAGGGTTACCCAGCGAAATTTCGGAGAGAATGCCTTTTCCAGGGCCTGCTCTTTCCCTAAGAGTCTTGGGCGAAGTAACTCCTGAAAGAGTCGCAATAGTGCGCAAGGCGACCCAAATCGTCGAAGAAGAGACGGGGCATCTTGGTACCTTCCAGAATTTTGCGGTTCTCCACAACGACAAAGCAACAGGAATCAAGGATGGACACAGACTCTACGGAAACATCATCACCGTGAGAATCGTCGACTCAGAAGACGCTGTAGCAGCCAGAGCCACCCAAGTGCCTAATGAAACACTCAGAAAAATCGTTATGAGGATAACGCGAGAAATACCCACAGTCGTCAGATGCCTCTACGACATGACTGACAAACCGCCAGCAACAATAGAATTCGAATGAGAAGCCAAACAAAACAGCTTCTTTTTTCTCATTCAAACATTAATAACTAGAAGGCGCCCCAGAAAGGAACCTTCTTCCGCATAGCATCAGTGTACTCCCGCAAGACTTCTTGCTCATCCTCGGACAACTTTTCCAAATAAGTCGACATCAAAACTCTAACATCAGACTCAGGCACCTTCACGTACAATATATCCTTTTCGAAAACATGTCTTCCCACGATGGGCTTTTCCATGGACACTGCTACCTGCGTGCCTTTCTTGGCCTCAGATATGGCCTTGCCCTTGTCTTGAATTTGCTGAATTTCGCCGATATCTTCCCCTCCGTCCGCTCTAATTAGAGCGCTTCTAGTTTTCAGTTGTCCGCCCAAAATCTCTACACCAAAAATTGCAGGTTTTGCTCTTCGAAATACAAATCCAGCCATTACAAGGACTTTTCCTGGCTTGATGAGCTTTTCAAATTCCTGCTCAATTCTCGATTCGCGTTTTAGCCTAAGCCATTCAAGGTAATTATCTATCAAATTATAGATAATGGGCTCCTTGAAGATCTTTACGTCACTAGCTGCAGCTTCTTCTTCGGCATCAGGCAGGATCTTAACTCCAAAGGCCAAAATGACTCCCGCGAGAGGTTCCCGCGATTTCACCACCGCGGCTTCAATGACGTCTCGTTTGGAAACGTCGCCTACATCCGCGATCCTGATCTGTACCTTGTTCTGTCGCAGAATCTCTGCTATTGCCTCCAGTGACCCCAAAGTATCAGCCTTCAACACGATGCCTTCAGTCTCAGTGGCAATCCTGATTTTCTTAATTTCTTCCGTGACAATCTTCGCGTATTTCTCTGGGGATTCTCCAGGCGCTACTCCGTATAGTGGAGCACCTGCAAGCGCTCCCTCCAAGCCCGAAGCTACAATCTTAACGCCCGCGGCCGCAAAAACGCAGTCAACAGAGCTGAACCTGTCACGTGGATCTCTAATCTCATCTAAAGGCTTCGGGACAAGTATCGCTCTTATTCGCGTCGTTATTGGTTCTTCTTTGCCGCCCACAACGAATAGGTCATCCTTCTGCAACGTGCCATCGTAGATTATCGTGTTTAGAGTCAAACCTAAGCCGGGCTCTTCTTTGACCTCGAGGACAGAACCCTTCGCAGGGCCCTCAGTCGTCTGCAAACGCTTCTTCAGGTACTGCTGTGTCAAACCAACCAAAACCATCATTAACTCAGCCAACCCTTCACCTGTTTTTGCGCTAGTTGGCACTAACGCAATTGTTGACGTGAAGTCTTTCACATGGTCGAATCGGTCAGTTCTGAAGCCGGAACGGCTGAAAATACCCATGATTTCGTAGAGTCTATTGTCCAGATTCTCCCGGACATGTGAGTCTTGTGTGGCATATGACTTCAGGAATGGTTTTGAGGGCTGCGGTTTCCACCCGGGAACTCTGTCAATTTTGTTTACAGCCACGATGAAAGGTGTCTTGCGAGCTTTCAGGATATCTATACATTCGTAAGTCTGCGCTTCAAATCCTTTCAACAAGTCAATTACCAGAATGGCTATGTCTGCGACGCTTCCCCCTCTTCGCCGCAGGTTAGTGAATGCCTCATGACCCGGAGTGTCAACAATCAGTAAGCCGGGAATCTCAATGTCGCCTTTAAGTGAAGAAAGAAGCGGTCCGATAAGCTGTCTGAGTGTGTCAACAGGGAAGAAACTCGCGCCGATGTGCTGTGTAATCCCGCCCGCTTCTCGAGCTTGAACGCTTGTTTTGCGGATCTGATCCAGAAGCAGAGTCTTGCCAGTATCGACGTGGCCTAGAACGCATACTATGGGCTGGCGAATGGGCATCTGAAATACCTCTCCTTTTTTCGTGGTCTAACAAGCGCAGATCTGTCAGAAGAATAAGCATGAATTACTTAATAAACACTCAGCAGAGATAAAAAGAATATTTTTAAGCTTATGATTGTCTTCTCATTTCTAAGGTGAAAGACATGCCTTACTGCTCAAAATGTGGTACCTCACTTAAGGAAGATGATAAATTCTGTCCAGTATGTGGTTCGCCAGTTTCGAGAGTTACGAGAGAGGAGTACAAAGTCTCATCAGGCAATTTAGTTGACCGCGTTAAGGAATTATTGCACGAGGGCAATGTAACGAGAGTGATCGTTAAAGACGACGCTGGAAAGGTTCTTCTGGAGATTCCTGCTACGGTTGGCGTCGTAGGCGCTGTTTTGGTGCCGTGGCTAGCTGCTTTAGGAGTTGTGGCTGCGTTGGCTACTAACTGTAGCATAGTTGTCGAAAGAAGAGAGTAGCCTTAAGAAATCTACTCTGGCGGTTTGACAACGAGCAGGAATAAGCCAATTGCCAAAAGGATAAAGCCTAAGAAACCGAATAGCGCAGTGAATGCCCCCAGAGCTGCTGTGCTTGAGAATGTGAAATAGAGTAATAGTGCACTGACTATTGTAAGCAGGAGACCGAAAAACTTCTCTGATAACGATACCCAGAATGTATCCCCTTCTTCGCTCATCATAATTCCTTCCGTTGTTCTTGAGTGTATTTTCTACATAAAACAGTTAGAGTTATTTTAAACTTCGCTCTTTATTTGCTCTCTTTCAGTTTGGTCGGTAAGTACTCATCGACTATATAGGTTAGACCGTATCGACTGAAAGCCTCTTGCTCTGCCTTGCGTCTAATTTTCAGGAAAGTCTTGATCTCCCTTTGCCATAATGGGTCCTCTTTGTATCGCGGGTCCCTTTGAAGTTCGTATAGCCGTTTAATATCCACTTCATCCAATGGGTCGGTCGGCAACTTGTAGTTGACAATATCTGTTGCCCAAACCCCGCTCCACACAGCATCAGGCGTATTCAACTCTCGCAAATGGGCTGCGTTCGCAGAGCCCGATATTATCACTTGGGCTATGTGCATGCCCCAAGGGTCGCCATCGGTGAAAATGTAAACTGGTAGATTTAGTTCATCATGTAATCGTCGAATGAAGTGCCTAGTCTGCCTGGGAGCTTGGCCAGCGGTTAAAACCAGAATCGAATTATGTTTAGTATGAACGTTTTCTTCGATGAATCTTGTGAACAAGCCGCCTTTCTCGATTGCGATGACTTTGTCAGCTGTTGTGCTCGCAAACTCGGATGAGGTCAATGCAGGTCCAATAAGCACGCCGTCAGGATGCGACGTTAGGTTAAGAGTCTTGCCCTCGTAACCGGGAACGGTGTATTCTATCGTAAGGTCGCCGAAAACCGCAGAGCGTTCTTCAGGGAATATGTTAAAGTCCTCCCTAGAGTAGCCGGTAACGGTTTCCAAGTCTGTGATTATGTTGTTGGATTCTTGTTGATCCTTGAATGTCATCTCATACGCCTGGGCAGAGTAGTAAACATCCCTGAGGGTTGAGGTTTTTCTCTGAGATGTAAGCTCGTTCGAGAACATAGCTGCCCAAGCTAGTTGCGTAAAGGGTTTGACGTGTCGGATGTTGCGGGCGCTTCTGCTGACGCTTTTTTCTCCGAGTATGAACTGGCGTAGGTGCGGATCATAGTTTATGTTCTCTGTGGAACGGCTTGGCATACTAATTGTAGGGAAAACTCCCCTATCGAGTTGGTTGTAGATGTTAGTGCCGAAGTCCTTTAAGCCACCGATCACTTCGTTCTTTTTTTCCGCTACGCGGGACTTATGTTTCTTCTGCTCCATATTTTTGCACACTCTTGATTAATTTGTCGACATCTGGAAGTTTCTCTTTTCCTGCGAGCATGGCGGAAAACTGCGCAATCTTGGGTAAATACTTCGCGAAGATGCTGAGCCGCTTCCTTTCCTTGTCTACATGCTCGCGTTTAGACAGAAAATGCTGAAGCTGACGTGAAACCTCCCGCAACTCGTTAGCTATTTCACGCCTGACCTCAGGCCTGTCCGCGATGAACTCCTTTCCAACAGTCTTGTAGGGCACTTTGGTGCTGCAAATGTGCACTACAATGGCGATCGGCATGTCGGGAGAGACTTTGTATCTTCGCCAGTTCATGGCGTTTATAACTCTGAATGAAACATCGCTTGCTTCATCATATAGAAGCGGAATCCTGTTAGCAAAACGGTAGATAACGAAGCTACCTCTCTTCGGAATCTCCCCGCCATAAGCTATGCCCACTTCGATTATGAATGGGTGACCCGCGTAGGTCGACGGTTTACGCTGATGAACCACTAAGTATTCAGGCTTCAATTCCTTGGTTATCCCAGCGCGGAGGAGATCTTCACCAAGAGGGGATAAGCAGCTTGCGTCTGGGGGCAGAAATTCTTTGAATTTTTTCATGTTTTGCATTAGCCTGACTATTTCTTCATGTGCAAGCTTCTTTGGGTTCTTGGATGGACTTAGGCTGCTGAACTCCAAGAACTTCTGGGCTGTAATGTCGCCGACTCTGTGAAAATGATGTTTTAAGAATTCAGCCATGGTCTTATATGGAGAAATTTGGATGAGTCGCTGAAGAAGCTCTACGTCTACACCGTACGGGTGAGGCAACGTTTCTTTGGGTGGCTCAGGCATATCCATAGTGGCTCTTACGAACTTGTAGAGTCTGCCTTTGGGATCAACGAACGTTAGGTTTGCGTAAGGATTAACCATAGCGGTCTGTTTGAAATACTCAAGAATCTTGGGCATAGCCCGCAAATAATCGCCTTCAAGCGTGAATTCCACTATGGTTCCTCGCCACTGATCCTTATTTATGAGGACTTTCCTGTCAAGAATTATGGGGCGGTTGCGTTGAATGTCAATCATCAGCTTAAAGGAGTAAACTTTGGCTTGGCCGGTGCTCGAAGCAACGTATGCAGCTTGATGGGTCGTTATCTGTCCGTACAAGACTGCCATTTTGCCTCCTAAACCAAAGGTTCCCCGCATCTGTTTCAATTTGTATTTTGAGCCGTAGAGAACCTGTCCAAAAGCTGAAGGGATGAACCGAGGTTGAATTCCTGAACCGTTGTCTTCGACCCTCAGCTTGTAAATCTGTGTGTCTTTAGTTGCTTCACTTTCAAAAGAAAGCCGGACGTATATGTCGGGCGGGATTTTTTGGCTTTCAGCAGCGTCTAAAGAATTCTCAACGAGCTCACGTATGGCTGCAAATATTGCTCTGGAAGGATTAGTAAAGCCGGCAATGTCGCGGTTTCGGTAGAAGAAGTCGGATGCGCTTATCTCTTCGAAGGTTGCTTGTGCCACTTCTAGCCTCCACCCGTATAGTCCTTTCTCATCTTTGGTTCGCCTCCGATATA
>CAYSOZ010000074.1:0-6339 GCA_964432815.1 uncultured Candidatus Bathyarchaeia archaeon | reverse complement strand
TTTTTCACCTCGATTAATTTATCATTAGAGATCAAATATGCACTATCTCTGTTCTTTCTGCAACCGCAGTCTGGCTGCAATTTCTCTGGAGACTTTTTCAAGCCCCTTTGCTAACTCTGCACTATCAACCTCGGCCAAAGAGTAGAACCTACCTTCTTTATCGATGAATGCAAGCTCCAAATTCCTGTTTCTATCCACCAATGTTTCACCCCCACCAACGAACTGATTTTTGACGATCTCCCGCAATATACAGCCTTCCTTATTGTGCCTTTAAACGGAACTTTCCCAACGCCACATTCTGAAACGGGGGACCTCAGCTGCTTGCCCCTCACGCGCTCTAGCCTTCATGTGTCGAGGGCTGGCTGGCTTTCCCCTAATGCCTTTTCCCGAAAGGGACTCAAAATGGAGTTATTCGGAGATAGCGAGGACTTGGTCTTACTCGTCTTTGGCGATCCATGTTTTTACCGCTTCTTCGACAGCGCGGGATAGGTCGCCCTTTTTCCCGCCAAATCTTTCAACAGTCTTCAATCTTAACTCCTTTTCTAGATTATCCGGTAGATCCGCGCTGATACGACCCATATTCAATCACTGGTTTTGGTAAGGTTTTATGCACGATTCACACGTGTCAGATGTTCTTCAAATAAGCGAACTGCCAATCGGCTAATTCTTTTCTTGTTTTTGCCATCATTTTTCATTTACTCCAATTCGCTTATCCACTTAGACTACTAAGTGTTTACGTGCTTATATATGTATTGGATTAACCGACTGAACACCTACAGAGATACGTGATTGTCCTTGAATTGTAAAGCAGACGCTGTTATTCAATTAATCAAAAACCTGAAATCGTAGTTGGTTGCACCAAAAGTTAGTGCGAACACTTTCACGGCTGTGCTACCTTCGGTAGCAACGTGGTGGCGTGCGCTTCCACGTTATGAAAAAGCAATTTGGGAAAGCTTTTACTGGTTCAAGTTATAGTAGTTGTATGTGGAGGAGTAGTGGTTTGTCAACACAAACAGGCGGTGTACCCGTTCTAATTATGAGGGAAGGATCGGGAAGATCTACCGGCAGAGATGCCCAACGAAATAACATTATGGCGGCAAAAATGATAGCAGAAGCGGTCAAAAGCGCGTTAGGCCCCAAAGGCATGGATAAGATGTTAGTGGACAGTTCTGGCGACGTAATAATTACTAGTGATGGAAGAACAATACTTGACAAGATGGACATTGAACATCCGGCCGCTAAGATGATGGTTGAGGTAGCTAAGACACAAGACGCGGAAGTGGGAGATGGAACCACAACGGCAGTCATTCTGGCCGGTGAACTCTTAGGAAAGGCTGAAGACTTGATAAACAAGGGTATCCACCCCACAGTAATCGTTGAAGGATACAGTAAAGCCGCTGATAAAGCTCTTGAAACCCTTGAAAACATGGCGATTCAAGTAAAGCCTTTAGGAAAGGAGTTCCTGAAGAAGGTTGCCGCAACCTCCATGGCTAGTAAACTAGTGTCTGAGAACCGGGAACAGCTTGCCGAGATATCTGTTGGAGCTGTTTTAAGTGTGGCCCAAAAAGTTGGAGATGGGTACACGGTAGACTTGGACGATATTATAGTAGAGAAGAAGCCCGGTGAATCCATGTCTGAAACTAGGCTAATTAAAGGGTTGGTTCTCGACAAAGAAGTTGTGCATTCAGGCATGCCGAAACGGATTGAGAAAGCAAAGATAGCACTGTTAGAAAGTGCTCTTGAAATTAAGAAGACCGAGTTTGACACCAAAATCAATATAGAACTTCCAGAACAGATGGCATCTTTCCTCCAGGAAGAAGAGAATATGCTCAAAGCAATGGTTGAAAAGATTGTCACATCAGGCGCCAACGTCATTGTTTGCCAGAAAGGCATAGATGATGTAGTCCAATACTTCTTGGCTAAGAAAGGAGTCCTAGCTATCCAACGGGCTAAAGAGTCAGATATGAAAAAACTTGCAAGGGCAACAGGTGGAAAAGCTGTCACAAATCTGGAAGGACTCATAGAAAGCGATTTGGGTTATGCTGGACTTGTTGAGGAGAGGAAGATTGGCGGGGACAAGATGACCTTCATCGAAGAATGCAAGAACCCGCGGTCAGTAGCTATTCTCATGCGAGGCGCAGACAAACGATTCCTCGAAGAAGCTGAACGATCGGTTCACGATGCATTATGCGTAGTTCGAGATGTTGTTCAGGCGCCAAAGATTGTCGCTGGAGGGGGCGCACCAGAAATGGAGGTAGCTAGAGCACTTAGAGGTTATGCTGAAACTCTACCGGGCAGAGAGCAACTTGCAGTTCGAAGTTTTGGCGAGGCTATGGAAATTGTTCCGTTGACGTTGGGTGAGAATGCGGGTCTTGATCCGGTAGATCTTCTGTTAGAGCTTAGGGCCCGCCATGAGAAGGGCGAAAAATGGGCAGGGGTAGACGTCTTAGGAGGCAAAATAAGAGATATGAGAGACCTGGAGGTCTACGAGCCCTTAGCTGTTAAGAAACAGACAATCAAGTCTGCTACTGAAGCCGCGACAATGATATTGAGGGTCGATGATGTCATCGCCTCTGGCAAGATGAAAGCTCCGCGTATGCCTCCTGGCGGAATGCCAGGGGGCGGCTACGGCGGTATGCCACCAGAGTATTAGAACGTGTTAACGACTGCGAGAAGTGACTTTATTCTTTAGAGGAAATCAGTCTTCTCCGGGCTGTTATCCGAGGTTATATTTTTCTACTCCGTCCCAAACAGTGCTCTAACTCAGAGCAGCACACGCGGTTATTACGACAAAAGATTAGGGGTGTTTATTCTTCGCCTTCTGGACCGCCGCCCATTCCGCCACCTGGGCCTCCTGATCCGCCTTTGGGTGCTTTGGATGTTATTACGTCGTCTATTCGGAGTATCATCGATGCGGATTCGACTGCTGATTTTATGGCTTGTGTCTTAACTACAAGTGGTTCGACGACTCCGTTTTCGAGGCTGTTCTGGACTTTTCCTGTGAAGACGTTTAACCCTTTGTATTTACCGTCTTCTTTATCGTGTGCTGTTCTCAGTTCGATTAGTACGTCAATTGGTTCGAATCCTGCGTTTTCTGTAAGCGCTCTTGGTATTATTTCCATTGCGTCTGCGAATGCTTCTATGGCAAGTTGTTCCCTGCCTCCAACTTTGTTAGCGTATTTGCGCAGTTCTTTTGCAATTTCGATTTCTATTGCTCCGCCACCAGCGACTATTTTATTAGTCTCCGTGACATCCGAAACTACTGACAGCGCATCGGTTATTGCTCTTTCGGCTTCGTCCACCATTCGTTCAAGCCCTGCTCGTATAAGAATGGCCACCGAATGCGGATCTTTGCATTTTTCAACGAAGATCATTTTGTCTTCGCCGATTTTTCGCTCTTCCACTAAACCGGCAAAGCCCAAGTCTTGGGCTTTCAAATCGTCCAAGTTAGAGGTTACTCTTCCACCTGTTGCTCTCGCGAGCTTTTCCATATCTGACTCCTTGACGCGTCTAGCAGCCATTATGCCCTCTTGAGATAGGTAGTGTTGAACCATATCGTCGACGCCTTTCTGGCAGAACACAACATTTGCACCTGAAGCTTTGAGTTTGGTTACCATATTTTTGAGCATGCTGTCCTCTTGGTCTAAGAAGCCTTTCATCTGATTCGGATCACGTATTCGTATTTCGGCACTCATCTCGGTTTTCTCAATCTCCAATGCCAAATCCAAAAGTGCAATTTTCGCGTTCTCCTTTTTCTTGGGCATTCCTGGGTGGATAACTTCCTTGTCGACGATAATTCCACTAATTAGTTGGGACTCGAGAAGACTCTTACCGGTTTTCTTTACAAGTTGAATATTGTCTATGTCTGCAATCATCTTGTCTCCGCGTTTCTCGGCTATCTGCTTTACAGCGTCTATAGCCATTTCCGCAAAGTGCTCTTTAGCGCCGCCCACGGCTTTGCTACCCATGGATGTCAAAGCAACTTTCATCATCATTTTTCGGTTTTCGACGTCGATGGGCACCGCGTTTTTCTCTATTATTTCGATTGCTTTCTGAGTTGCCTTGCGGTATCCAGCAACGAGTATGGTTGGGTGAATGTTCTGGTCCAACAGTTCTTCTGCTTTTTTCAAAAGTTCGCTAGCTAACACCACAGCAGTTGTCGTTCCGTCACCAACCATGTCATCCTGAGTCTTGGCGATTTCCACCATCATTTTTGCCGCTGGATGCTCCACATCTATTTCCTTTAGAATTGCTGCCCCATCGTTTGTTATTGTTATATCGCCTAAACTGTCAATAAGCATTTTGTCCATACCGCGTGGCCCGAGTGTTGTCTTCAAAACTTCTCCGATTACTCGAGCGGCCATAATATTGTTTCTTTGGGCTTCTTTACCCCTGTTTCGAGTGGTCCCCTCTTTCAAAATCAGCACAGGTTGCCCACTTTGAGTTTGCGTTAAATATGCCACATAAATTCTCTCCTTATATCCTACTACCAATAGTCTTCTAGTAGCTAATATTGTTGTCTCACTTTTTCTTCAACTGCTTCAACATCCTGAAGGATGTCATAAATTTCCAAGTTTTTCTTTATTGAAAACCACAAATCAAATCTTAGCCCACCTCCGTTTCCCCCGAGACACCCCATGGTACAACTTTCAGGAATATGTTCAGTAAGCTGGTCTTTTTCAAGAAAAGAGCTCTATTTTCCACAAAAATGAGGAATGCGGTGTTTCCTAAAGGTTCTTCGTTCCGATTATTAGTCCTGAAGCGTCATTCACAAATGGCTTGAGTTCGTAATCCATCCTCATAAAGAAACCAATTGCTTCATCACTGCACGGGTCAATATCGCTAGTCTTCATTACAGTAGCACCATGGCCCTTAGCATTCTTCTCTATGTGAGCAAGTAGTTTTCTGCCATATCCTTTACGCCTTTCTGCGGTCGCAGTATGTATTTCTTCCAAAAAACTGTAAAGTAAGGTCTTAGCCCAAGACACAATTTCTCCATCAGCAAAAAGCCGCAAGGTGATTTCGTCATCTTCTTCGCTTTCCTCTTGCGTTTCGACTATTTTCTCAATTGCGGTTTTTTCAGGATTTTTCTTACTCATTTAGAATCGCTCGGTGCTACTCTAAACAGTTCCTTCGGTCTGCTATTATGCTTTTGGAAACTCCAAAAGAAAAGTTATATTTAGACAATTACTTGCATTAGTAGTTTGTAATCCGGCGACGTTTATGCAATGGCTTCCAATAATCTTTGTAATTATTATTTTTCTTATGATGATGATATTTGGTTACTACTTGCTTAGGATCTTCCTGAGAGAATACACTTATGATGTACCTTCCAAAACGCAATCAGAACAAACGTTATTCTCAGAATAGGTACGGAGAAACGGACTTATTTTTATTAGCACGGGTGCGAAAAGGTATGTCTAAGTGATCTCGAGGATGGCGCGGGTTTCCAACTATTTCGGCGAAGAAAGAACCGCTGGTAGCTATCAAAAAACGTTGTGGATGGGGCTGCGGATCTATCGTGGGCTGTTCCAAAACTTTTTTGGAGGAAGGGCCCCGCTGTTTTGTGGGCACAAGTTGACGTATAACTGCAATCTTCGATGCAAGATGTGCCCCTTCTGGAAAAGATCCAGCGAAGATTCTAGCGTTTGAAGGAGGAGAACCTCTTCTTAGAAATGATTTGGTGGAAATTCTTGATTTTTCCCGGTCGCTGCCTTTGCATACAAGCATTGTCACTAATGGAACTCTCCTTGAATCCAGAATAGACGAGGTAGCCTCATACATCAACGGCGTCGTCTATGTTTCGTTAGACGGCCTCGAAAAAACGCATGACACGATTAGAGGCGTTAGTGGTTGTTTTAGAAAAGCGGTAAGAGGCATAATGGCGTCCAGAGAGAAGGTTTCAGTTACAGTTAACACGACGCTAATGGCTGAGAACATTCATGAGATTGAAGATTTGGTGAAGTTGGCAAAGGAATTGGATACAAAAATATCGGTGGCCATAGCGCATGAGTACTGCAACGCCAAAGCGTCCGCACCTGCAAGTCACGAGATCAAGGAGGTTGCTGAAAAACTTGTCGAGATGAAGAACAAAGGTTATCCTCTTGTGAATTCAATCAGTTATTTTAGAGTTATTGCAAAAGAGAAAGAGTGGACGTGTAAGCCTTGGTCATTGGTTAACGTTGGTCCAGATGGAGATTTGGTTCTGCCCTGTTATGTTCGGAATGAATACGCGACTATCGTTTCTGTTTTTGAAACAGACATCAAAACTGCAATCTCCGGATTTGACTGGAAGGAAATACAGGACTGCCAAAAATGCAGTCTCCATTGTTATGTAGA
>CAYSOZ010000073.1:0-6541 GCA_964432815.1 uncultured Candidatus Bathyarchaeia archaeon | reverse complement strand
GCGCGGGCGGTCCAGTTCCTCAATCAGCAGATCCACGGCCTGGTCGAGCAGGCCCTGGCCGCGGCGGGCCAGCGCATCGGCCAGGTCCCGATTACCTCCACCGGCGACGGCGCCATGGTGGTGTTCGACGGCGCGGAGACCGCAGTCCGGTTCGCGGAGTCCGTCCACGCGGCGGCGGACCGGCATAACCGGGGCAAGACCGTGGAATCCGCCAAGCGCATATTCCGGGTCGGGGTCGCGATCGCCACACCTCCGCCTCCTCCTTCATTGAGAACGTACGATGCCTTCATTTTCTCCGGATGTTCTTGCAGAAGATAACCGACGCCGAAATTGCCGCCTTTTTCCTCGTCTGCTGTTGCCGCCAAAATTACGTCACCCTTGAGCTTTACTTTTTTCCTCTTAAGTAACTTCATGGTCATCACCTCGATCGTGGTCATACCTTTCATGTCCAGGGCACCTCTGCCCCAGACGAATCCGTCTTTGATCACGCCTCCGAAAGGATCAACTGTCCACTCCTCATGCTTTGCCGGAACTACATCCAAATGTGAAAGCAGAAGTAAACTTGGTCTTTTTCCCGTTCCCTTCATTCGAGTGACTAAATTACCTCTGCCAGGTGCAGACTCGAAAATTTCACAGTCAAAACCTTCTTCACCGAGAGTCTCAGCCAGATATTTTGCCGATTCCATCTCGTTTCCGGGCGGATTGCTCGTGTTTATGCGTATCAAGTCGCTAAGCAAACGTGCAACTTCGCCTTCAACTTCCTTCAGCAGCTTGCCGGTCATTTTATCCGATCACTCTTTCCGGATTATAGGCGTTTGTATGTCTCTTAAGATTTTCTCGCAAAATTAATGTCAAATCACATGTTTTTACGCGCTACATGGTGAATTAAAAATAGATCAGGAAGAACGAGGTTTATATATGATAACAAAAATGCTAAGTGTCAAAAGGCATGATTAGCATGAAGGAACTGAAACCAATAGACTGCAAACTTCTGTTTGAGTTAATGAAGGATTCCCATAGAAGCGACCGACAGCTGGCGAAATCTCTTGAGGTATCGCAGCCGACGGTAACACGCAGAAGAGCTATGTTGGAGGAAAACTACACCGAAGGTTACACGGTCATACCAAAGTTAGGAAGGATTGGATTCGAAATTGCAGCGTTTACTTTTCTTAAGAGTAAACTCAAACAGAAGACAGGCACAGAGAAAGATCAAGCCCTAAAGAAACTGAAGGAATGGTATAAAGCACAACCTTGTGTACTCCTAGTGACAGGTGGAAGAGGCATGGGCTGGGATGCTGTTTGCGTTTCCCTTCACGAAAACTTTAGCGATTTCAGTAATTTCATAAAAGCACATGACTCCGAATTATCTGACTGGATAGTGGACAGCCAAACCTTCCATGCAGACCTAAAAGACGAAGAGGCAATCAAACCTTTTCATCTAAAATATCTGGCGAATCTGAAGTAACAAAACAGCCGCGACCTATGCTGGCGTTATCTTCTTCCTCTATTTTTGAGAGTCTTTTTCAACAGTCTCTTCTTCGGTAGTTTGGGTTTCCTCACGCGATCCGCGTCAGTGATGGCCAAGACAAACACCTCCCACAATTCTATGCTAGCTGTACTCTTTTAAGGTTCACATCGCAATCATTGTTGCAGTTTAATTCAATCTTGTCAACTCTACCTTTAGCGAACAGATTGAGTAAACATGAAAATTTATTATCCTTCACAACTATTAAGAACGCAACACGTACATCTATTCGGGAGCAGGCAAGATGACAAGCGAGCAAACCATGATATCACGTGAGTCTAGAACTTTCAAAACGGCCCGAACAGTTGGGCTAATCTCAGATACCCATGTACCGGCAAGAGCGAGATGTATCCCCAAGATGGTTTTCAAGGTTTTCGAGAACGTGGACTTCATCGTACACGCAGGCGACTTGGTGGAATTAGCAGTTATAGATGAGTTAGAGCAGTTGGCGCCGGTTTTGGCTGTGCACGGCAACATGGACGGGCCTCAAGTCAGTGGCGCCTTGCCGAAACTCAACTCTCTAAAGGTTTCTGACTGGAAAATAGGGGTCATGCACGACCCGAGCACACTATTTGGGATGGGTAAGATGCGGGAAATCGCCAAACAGAACGGTTTCAATGTCTTCGTTTATGGACATACGCACAATTCAAACATAAAATGGGAAGGAAAAACTCTCTACATAAACCCCGGAAGCCCCACAAATCCTGTGTCCTCTTTCATAAACAAACCTTCAGTGGCGTTGTTGAAAATAACAAAAGAAGCTATAACTCCAGAGATAATCCACATTAAAAGTGACAGTAGATCTTTATAGCGTGCTTGAAAGTCTCTGCTGAGCGGTCTGCACGATTATCTTGAAAATGGCAGAAACGGGCATTTCATTTTAACCCACCCCTCCCAGGAGCTGAAAACTCGTTTCAGAAGGAGCTTTAAAAGCGATTCGTTCCTAAGGCATTCTTAGTGAGTACAGGAGATGTGTAATATTGGAGCATTGCAAAAACCCTTGGAAAGGGACTTGTAAAAGCGGTAACATAACTCTCTACATTCTCTTTAAGGGAGAAAAACTGCCCATATGCAGACAGTGCTGGGGCGCAATTGCAGAAAAAGAAGCGGATTGGTGAGTACAAAAATGGAAGGTTTTGGCTTAAACAGCGCCAAGTCTTATTTGGGAAAGAACGTCAACCTCCACCTCAAAGATGGTTCAGTGATAGTCAACGTGCAACTGACAGGAATCAGAAAGGGAAACTTTGGAAAAGGAAATTTCCTCGAATATGTTGCACGGAGAAATCGCCGGATCACCTGTATGCCGCTTCAAGATGTTGCTTGGGCAGAAATGCTGAATCTGAGCCTGCTTCAAAATGCAGGGTAAAACCGACGGCAACGAATCTTCTCTGCTGCAACTAGGCATTTCTCGAAGTACAGATGAGGAAAACCCTGCATAACTCGTAGAAGCCCAATTGTTCTTTGTTAGCGAATCCATATGGGTTTGAGAGTAGTTTGAGGGTATACCGGCATTATCCACCACTGGAAGCAAGTGTTAGAGTGCGCGCAGCCTTGTTCCCGAATTCATTTTTGAGTGAGTCTCACACCTCCATATGGGATAGAAAAAGTTTGCGAGAAGAACTACAACAACGATTTTTTCTGAAACACGCAACCGTTTTTCTTTCACACACACAAAACCCAAACATCTTCGGAACAGGCAAACGCACTATTCAAATGAAAGAACAAGTCATCAGAAAAAGGAGCTCCTGGATGGGATTCCGACATAAATGTTAAAGTAGCAAGCAGTGGTATGAATTCTCACAACTCTATTTCAGAATAGGGGATTTAATGACTCAGAATAATCCTGTCTCACCTCAGGAAGCCTATATTCCTCAGGTAGCAAGGCGCATCGAGGATTGGAAATTCAGGCTCATTGACCTTTCGCGGAAAAATAACTTGCTGTATTATAAGCAACGCAAGAGAGGAGGTCTTTCTGTTTCTCATCCTACCCCGGAGACAGTATTCAACGCTCTAGTCATAAGGAGAAGGCATCTGAAGTTTTGGCAACCTCCAGACGAAGTGGATTCTTTTCCTGAAAAAGGACAAAATGGTAACGATTTTTCCTCGTCTATCGAGGGGTATCAACAAACAAAGGCAAATCGATTGGTGTGCGGAGGCTTGAACAGAATTGAACTTGAAAAAACTCTCAGGAACCTTATGACTCGTTCGCAATCTGATTACAGAGAAAAGGGTGTGCGTATACTCCATGCGGCATTTGGAATGTTGGTCTGGAAAGAGGAAGAAACGTCTGAAGAGGTGCGGTCTCCTCTAATTCTAGTCCCGATTGAACTAAGTAGGAAATCCTTCAGAGACGCCTACGCGATTTCAATTCCTCCCGTGGAAGAAGAAGCTGTCCTGAATCCTGCGTTACGGGTGAAATTAAGAAATGCCTTCAAAATCGAGCTTCCGCCTCTTCCAGAGGACTGGGAAAGCCATAGCTTAGTAGAGTACTTAAACGCTCTGAATCAGATTGTTGATGATCTCGGTTGGAAAGTGGAATTCTCAATTGAAATGGGGCTTTTTTCATTTCATAAATTGGTCATTTATAATGACCTGACATCTAATGCTGAGCTAATCAAACAACACAGCATAATCAGGGCAATAGCGGGCGTGAAGGAACAGCAGCTAACCCAGAAAGATTTGCCCGAAGAAAAGGACATAGATGAGATAGAGCCTCCTGAGAAACCATTCCAGGTTTTGGACGCTGACAGTAGCCAAAGAGTATCTATTCAATATGCGATGCGCGGTCAAAGCTTTGTGATGCAGGGCCCTCCGGGAACGGGAAAGAGTCAGACTATAGCCAACATCATTGCCGAATGCATAGCGCGTGGAAAATCCGTTTTGTTCGTCAGCGACAAGATGGCTGCATTAGAGGTGGTCTACAAAAGGCTGCGGGAGGTAGGTTTGTCTCACTTCTGTCTCGAACTTCATAGCAGCAAAGCCAACAAACAAGCGGTTGTTGCTGAGCTTAAGCGATGTCTCGATGAGCAACTGGTTCCTCGCAAATTGCCGACAGCACACGACTTTGAGAAAATGTCGGAGTTGAGGGGATCGCTAAACAGCTACCCTGTCTCTCTTCATCAGAGACATCCGATTTTGCAGAAAAGCGCTTATGAAGTGTTAGGCCAGATCGCTCGCTGGGATGGTATTCCTTTCGTTACTGTTGATTTGCCAGGCGTTGATAGTTTGACTCCTCAAAGAATGCTTGAGCTAGAGAATCTGGCTTCCCAGTTGAAAGATGTTTGGCAAGTCGTGGAGGAATCTGACTTCCCATGGCGCGGCTACAAAGGAAGCATATACGAATTAGAGACTCGCTCTGAATTGGCCTTGACTCTTGACGGTCTTGTATCAGCTATAAAGCAACTCAGGATTGAATCCGCTCAATTCGCTTCTCAACTTGGCTTAAACGAACCGCCAACACTTGAGCGCACAAAATGGTTGATCGAAATCAGCCAGCGACTAATAGAAAGTCCAAAGCCGGAAACAGCTTGGGTAACAAGTCCAAATATCGATCAACTAATTCTCAAGGCGGAAATGTACAAAACCACATCAGAATGGTGCAAGAAAACCCGGGCTGTGCTGCTCGAACGATATAACGATAATGTCTTCAGCTTATCGCTTGACGCATCCTCAGATATTGAAGAAAATCTTTCCTTACTCAAAAATCTGATAATGCATTCGAACATAGGAGAAAGCTCTCTTCTCAAAAGAAGAGCTGATTTTCTGGATTTTGTGAAACGTTCACCAGGACGGATAGAAACATGGATTGAGAAGTCATACCGCTTGGCACAGATTCTAGGGTTACCTGCAGAAACCCTATCGCTTGACCGCACCAGATTGTTGTCCCGGATTGGACTCTTCTGCTTTTCAGAGAACAAGCCCGAACGGCAATGGCTAGACCCTGACTATCTCGATAAAGTGAGAAGAAATGTTTCAAAATCAAAAAAAGACTATCAAGAACACAATTTGCTCCTCCTACGGTTAGAGAAGACCTACATCACCGATAGACTTCTGGCGCTTAACCTTGACGAGATGATAACACGCTACGGAAGTTCATATAGAAGTGCTCTACGATGGCTGCGACCAAGTTTCCATCGCGATCAAAAGCAGATAGCACTGCTAACCCACACTGGTAAAGTCCCAGACTCCGTTTTGAAAGATCTAAGCGATGCTCGCAAACTGAAAATATTGAAAGCCGCCATTGCAGCCTCAACCGAACAGGACCGAGAATTACTCGGACATTTCTATCAGGGCTATGAAACCGATTTTCAACGAGTTGAAAACGCTATTGAAATAGCAGCAGAAATATTGAGTTCATATTCGTTAGTGCCATTGTCTGAAGAAGCAGCGAATCTGTTCTCCCATGGGTTTAACCCTCCCCCGTTGATAAAGCAATTTGCCCAAGAGTTAGCTGTTTCATTCTGCGAATGGGATGAATCTGCTAAAGGCTTAGCCGAGTTTATCCCCGTGCATCGGTTGCCAACCTCCGTCTTGCCGATCAACGAAACCCGCTTGACGTCGATTCAAGAATGGGCGAGAGCGGTTGAGACACAGCTTAGCCCACTCTGTGAGATAACAGATGAGGCTCTTACGACATGCAAAAAGGAATGCCCGGAAGACTACAAACACCTAATAGCTGACCTGAAAGAGGTCGAAGCAGTTAGTAAGAAAGAGGCTGATATCCTTGAAAAAAGAGACCTTCTTCAAACGAAGTTCGGGTTCCGCTTTCATGACTTGGACACTCAATGGGAAGAAATTCTGCTGGTCCTAGATTGGACAAAGAACTTCCAAACTTTGTTCGGCTCCTACCAGATTTCTGAGTCTCTGACAAGAATAGTGTCCGGTGGACCGAATTACGCTCCATCTAATGTTGACCTGGTCGGGCATTATAATGCGAGTTCAAATTCCTTAGATGAGTTTGAGTCTCGTTTCGAAAGCGGCCTGATATATCAGTGTCAAAAACTGCGAGAAATGAGA
>CAYSOZ010000072.1:5313-6545 GCA_964432815.1 uncultured Candidatus Bathyarchaeia archaeon | reverse complement strand
AGAAGAAGATTTTTCAAGGGAATAGAAGGAAACACTGTTGTTTTTTGTTTAAACAAGCAGGTGGCCTTCGTAGGTCACGTCTCTTTCTGCGAGGAAACATCAGAGTCACCGTTGGACCCGATAAAAGTCACTATTGCCTGTGAAAATCCGAGAGAACTGGTGGATTGGCTTGCGCCACGAACAGCTTAAGTTGGGATCTTGGTTGCCGTCGCGTGCGCGAGTGAGTCCGCGCGGGGCGGTTTTGCTAGGTGATTTCGTTGCTTGCGATGCTTTTGATGATTCTAGGCCTCTGCGTGTGGTTACTCATGCGCATGCGGATCATCTTAGCGGACTGAAGAGCAGTCTACGGAGCTGTGAGAAGGTTTTGATGACTTCAGCTACTCGGGACCTTGTTGGAGTGATGAATGGGTTTAATATGCTGCGAGATGGTCCTGTGGAGACCGTTGAGTATGGAGAAGAAGTTGAGTTTGGTGGTGACCGGATTAGGCTTGTTAAGGCTGATCATATTTTGGGTGCAGCACAGGTGATTGTTGAGTCCTCAGAGGGTGTCAGGGTAGCTTACACGGGAGATTTCAGAGTTGATGGTACTGAACCCGTTAAGGATTGTGATGTATTGGTCGTGGAGGCGACTTACGGGAGCCCCATGTGCAGGCGCTCCTTTGGGGTTGATGTTGAGGATTTGTTGGTGAGAATGGTTGAGCAGCGGTTAAGAAATGGATCAGTCTACGTTTTTGGTTATCATGGCAAGCTTCAGGAAGTTATGCAGATTCTACGTGGTGCGGATGTGAGTGTTCCCTTTGTTGTACCCGAGCGAGTTTTTCATGTCTCCAAAGTGTGTGAGCAGCATGGCATGCAGCTTGGTGATCTGACCCTCTCGACTGATGCAGATGGCCAGGAGCTGCTAGATGGCGATTTGCCCTGTGTAGCATTTTATCATATGAACGCGCGTGGCAGTGTCGGTTTGCGTGGTTCGCGTATTTGCGTTAGCGGTTGGGAATTCCGTTCCGCTTGCAGACAAATCGGTGAGCGTGAGCATTTGGTGGCATTGAGTGATCATTCCGATTTTGATGGCTTAATTGAGTACGTCAAGCGTTGCAAGCCACGAAGGGTTGTGACGGATAATTTTCGAGTGAGTCACGGTGTGACATTGGCACGTGAGATTCGTAAACGCTTAGGAATACCCGCCATTGCCATGCCTAAGAGATGTTCTGTGCACTGATTCTCAATATGAT
>CAYSOZ010000072.1:0-5213 GCA_964432815.1 uncultured Candidatus Bathyarchaeia archaeon | reverse complement strand
TTTTGCAGTGCGTGTCAGCGTCATGTTTACAGCTTGGTTAAAGTTTAAATGCGTAGAACAAAACCTATTTCAGGACTTTATCACAGAAACGCAGGTGTGAATCATGGAAAGGTCGTCTTTGATTTCGGGCTTTTATAAACTGAACCCGAAAGAACGCTTGAGACTTGTCAAAGAGTTTGCCAATCTATCTCAAGAAGAATGCGATTTGCTACAAAATACCGGCTCCTTGCCTATGAGCCTGGCCGATCGCATGATTGAAAATGTCGTTGGCGTATTTCCCATTCCAGTTGGCATCGCTGTCAATTTTCTCATTAATGGGGCGGATTACTTGGTTCCTATGGCTATCGAGGAACCTTCCGTCGTGGCAGCAGCCAGTTACGCCGCTAAAATGGTGCGAGACGGAGGCGGTTTTCATACATCAAGCACACCACCTGTTATGATAGGACAAATACAAACTGTCAGCGTCAAAGACCCTGAGGCGGCCAGACAACGTGTCTTGGAGGCTAAAGAGACCATCCTTAGGAAGGCAAATGAACAGGATCCAGTTTTAGTGTCGGCTGGTGGAGGCGCGAAGAACTTGGATGCGAAAGTTATTGACACCGCAGCGGGACCAATGCTCATAACAGAATTATATGTTGATTGCCGCGACGCTATGGGTGCTAATGCTGTCAACACGATGGCTGAAGCAATAGCGTCTACTGTCGAGAACCTCACAGGTGGACATGTTTACCTGCGTATTATCAGCAACCTGGCCACCAAACGTTTAGCCCAGGCCCAATGCGTTGTCCCAAAAGAGTCCGTTGGCGGAGAGGAAGTTGTTGACGGTATTGTTTACGCTTCTGCCTTTGCAGAGGCGGATCCTTATCGCGCTGCTACCCATAACAAAGGTGCTATGAACGGCATCATTGCAGTAATTCTAGCGACGGGCAATGACCACCGTGCCATAGAAGCAGGGGCACACGCTTATGCCGCGCTCAAAGGTCAATACACCTCGCTTTCAAAATGGGAAAAAACAGAGAAAGGCGATCTAAGAGGCTCTATTGAATTGCCCATGGCAGTCGGGTTGATAGGTGGCGCCGTACGCACTCATCCGATAGCCAAAGTCGCAATGAAGATTTTAGGCGTAAGAACAGCCAATGAGTTCGCAGAAGTCTTGGCGGCCGTCGGATTAGCCCAAAACCTCGCAGCACTCCGCGCACTAGCTCATGAAGGCATTCAACGTGGCCACATGTCACTTCACGCCAGAAATATCGCTGCAGCAGCAGGAGCCCCAGAGGATATAGTTAACCTAGTGGCAGAGAGAATGGTGAAGGAACGGAAAATCCGTATGGACAGAGCAATAGAACTCATCAAAGAACTTAGCGCTGATGAAAGCTAACAAGATTCAGATGGCATCTAAATAGACGATATTCCCGGTATGCATAATGTTCGCTACTCACTTATTCTCAGTGCATCCATAATTTCTCTATATGCTCTCAAGGCCGAATCCTCATCCTTGACGTTTTTGATAAGCATACGTCCCGTACTGAAAAGGCTGACTTCCAAACCCTTATAGTCAAACATTATTGCCAGATGTGATTTGACTCGAACCTCGAATCGACTCATTACTGCTTCGTAAACATTGTCAAGCTTCAGCCTCAAAGGCTTCTCAGGATTGATGTTCGCGGTGTCTCTTCCACACAGCCAGACAAGCTTTTCGCCTCCCTCAACAGGAGATGAGAAGCCTCTGCACGCTTGACAATTAGCGGCTTTGTAGATGTCTATAGTTGCAAAGTTCATGTCGCTGAAATCACAAACCAAGAGTTTGCCCTTCAAAGGCAAGCCGACACCTGCAAGGACCTTGACGGTCTCCATTGCTTGAATGGTGCCTATAATTCCAGGTGTGGCGCCCAACACTCCGCGAGTGTCGCATCTCATCAATTCCGAATCGGAGATAATTGGCAACAGACACTCAAGGCATCCAGTTTCAGGCGGAGAAAAAACTGATACATTTCCTTCTAAGCCAATGGCTGCACCAAAAACGTACGTGATACCCAATTTCACACATGCACGATTGATCAGATAACGCGTCATCATGTTGTCTAGCCCATCCACCACACAGTCAACTCCAGATAGAAGTCGTTCAACGTTAGCGGCATTCACATTCTCCGAGACTGGGTCGATCGTTATCAGCGGGTTCAACTTAGCCAACCGCTCCGCAGCTACCTCGACCTTCGGATAATTTAGGTCGTCAGATGTGTAGAGAATTTGTCTGTGGAGATTCGCCGTCTCGACCATATCCTGGTCGATAAGTCTTATATGTCCGATGCCAGCAAGAGCCAGATACAAGGCAGAAACCGTCCCAAGTCCTCCGGCACCGACCACTGCCACTTTCGCCTTCCCAAGTCTTCGCTGACCTTTTACGCCTAATTCTTTCATCACTTCTTGGCGGCTGTAAAATTCCTGAGCGAACGTCCGTTTATCCAATGCAACGCACCTTTGAACTATTTGTCATTCAGCTGTATATCTGCCTTTTTTAGAAAACTGCATCTCATAGATTTGTCGAACACGGTCAATAGTGTCAGCATCTTCTGCGCTTTTGTCTTCACGGATACGTGTGATTCGGGCGAACCGCAATGCCATTTTGCTTTTGTATTTTGGGCTTCGCTGAATCTCATTATAAGCCACTTCAACCACTACTCGCGGGAGAACGACAACTCGATTTCGCTCTTCTCTGATGGCAGTCTCTTTGAGCCGTCTAGTCATCTCGGTGAATTCTGGGTCAGTTAGACCCTTAAACGTCTTGCCTACTACCAAGAATTCACCAGTGTCAGCGTCTTTTGCACCAAGATAATAGTCTGAAAGCCAATTATGTCTGCGTCCATAGCCATACTCAGCTGCAACGATGACCAAGTCCAGTGGCTCCAATACGGGTTTTACTTTGAGCCAGTTTTTTCCCCGTCTTCCAGGTAGGTAGGGACTGTTGAGTCTCTTCGCCATTAATCCCTCGTGTCCAGCATCTATCGATGCTTGCAGAAACTCTTCAGCCGTTCGCGCTTCATCAGTGATCAGCTGCGTCGTCAACGGAATTGTTCCAGCGTTTTCAGTCAAGGCTGCTCTTCGTTGTGTATACGGCAGTGGGACAAGGCTTTTGCCGCTAAGGTACAGTATGTCAAAAAGGTACAATTTGATTGGAATTTTCTCGGCTGTTTCGAATATTCCGTGTACTCGCTTAAATCTGCGCATAAGATGTTGAAACGGAATGGGCGTGTCAGTCTCGTCAACTGCTACGACTTCACCTTCCAGAATTGCTTCAGAAGCGTGGACATTGGTTTGTACCGATTTAACAGTTTCGGGAAGGCTTTGTGTTACATCTGTGAGTCTCCGGCTAAAGATACGCACTATTCCGTTTTGTTTGTGGATTTGGACCCTTGCGCCGTCATACTTGTATTCAAAAGCAGTTTTGCCTGCATGTTCCGCCAAGGCTTCAGCAATGTCTGATGCTGTTTGCGCGAGCATTAGTTTGACGGGTCTGAATACCTTGAAATCTATTTCTGTGAGAGCATTAGTACCTTCCTTTTTAGCTATCGTGGCTACTTCTCCTATGTCGCCCACAGTCATGCTTGCCTTTTGAACTGTTACCAGCGGAACGTCAAAGGCTTTTGCGACTGCTTGCTCCATTAATCCTTCGTGTAGTCCCGTTCGCATCTCGCCAGTGAAGATTTTTATGAGGTATTTTGCTTCGATGGGTGAGGCTTGGCTCAGCAGTGTCGTTAGTAGGCGCTCTTTCTTTTCTTTTGAGCCTGAACCGGTCGTTTCACCTATAGTTTCCAGCGTTCGCCTAGCTTCGGTTATGGTTAATGACTTTTCTAACAGCCGTGATTGTTTTTTTGGCTTGGCTTTTTCGAAGACGATTTTTGTGGCTGAGCCGATGTCGCCGGTTGTGCGGAAAGCTTCAGAGAAAGCATTCCAATCAGCTCCAGTGACGCGTCGAAGGATTCCAGAGAGGGTTGTCCAGCTTACATCTAGCGTCTTTAAGGTTTGTTTCGGTAATGGGTTTCCGAGAATCATAGAGATGGCTGGCTCCACCTCTTCAGTGTCTAGCGTTTTCAGGTAGTCGGCTGTTAATGTGATGATTTCCAATCGTTTTCGTGTGTTTTCTATTTTTTCGAGAAGTGCAGCGAGGGATTTGAAAAGTGTGGTCATTGGCATGCCATAGAATTTTTCTTAACAAGAGAAGAAGGTTAAGGCCGTTTATAACTACTTGTAATTGTTGGATAGCAAAAAAAGATGAGGCTTATTGAACCGTAAATGGTCTAGAAAGCGCTTTCAAGCTTAGCTTTTACTTCTTTGATTTTCTTTTCTATTTCCGCCACTTCTGCGGTGTTTCCCAGAGCTTTTTGGCAGTCTTTTGCGTAATCCAAAGCGGCCAAGCCAAATCTGTCGAACCCTTTTGCGAAAGAAAGCTCAGCTGACTTGTCAAAGTACTCAATGGCTTTTTCATACTCTTTTAATGCGAAACTGCATTCGCCAGCTTTGTAAAGCATTGTGGTGGAGTCAAAATAGTTTTGCGCTTTGCGATATAGCTCTGCGGTTCGTAGAAAAAGCTCTTGGGCTTCCTTAAATTTTCCAGAATCCATAAGGTTGTTAGCGTCTTTATGCATTTTTACTGGGTCTTCTCTAACTTTTTCTGTCATGGCAGTCATCTCAACGGGCTATTATGAAATTGTGCACTTGCATTTAGATTTTCCCCTCATAGAGAGTCAAAAGTCGGAAGAAAGCGTGTTGTTTGAACAACAGGTGAAAAAAGTCGGTGCACAACAGTTTAATTCCGCGCTTTTTCATGTTAACTTGGTGCTTTGAAGTTGCGGGTCTCCGTTCGGTTCTTCACGAGCCTCAGGGAAATAATAGGCAAAAGAGAGGAGACTTTGAGTTTTCAAGAAGATGAAAGAGTCACCATAGACGTCGTTCTCAAAGCACTCCGGAAGACCTATGGCAAAAGGTTCGTCGAGTATGTTTATGATGCCGAAGTCGGGCAGGTCCGAAGCTTTCTTCAATTGCTCGTTAATGGAAGGAGCGCCTCAACGATGAATGGCCTTCAGACAATGCTGAAAGATGGTGACGTGTTAGCTATTCTTCCTCCTGTCGGCGGAGGCTAGTTTCTTCTGAACGCAATTTTCACCGCTTTCCAAACGGAAAGCTTAAAAAAAGCAAGAAATCGAAGATAATAGGTA
>CAYSOZ010000071.1:0-6653 GCA_964432815.1 uncultured Candidatus Bathyarchaeia archaeon | reverse complement strand
GCCCCTGGCTGTAAGGTAAGCCCCGTGGTATGGCGAATATTCAATGTATTGCTTATGAGCGAGGTTTTTCAGCATCTCTGTGACACTTGCAGGAGCTATCTTAAAATGTTCAGCGATTTCAGTTGTAGACACCGGTTTCCCGTTTTCAGAAAGCAGAAAAAGAGCTTTTAGGTAGTCCTCGATACTTCTGTTCGACAACTTATTCACCTTTTTTAGGCGCACCTAAATTCTCGACAGCCCATATAAACTTTTAGGCGTGCCTAAATATTTCTTGCCCGCACGGTAGGAGGAAAGAAAGAGTAGAGCCCCAGAATGTTCGATGCACGCATGTTAGTCAATGTTCTGTAAATGTATCTTACTGGCGGATTGGGCCATAATCCCATTCAGAGCTCGAATCGTCCGTCAGACAATTCAAAAACACTTCCATAAGCGTGTCCGTTCAAATCGATCCAAGACCGTTTCCGAACTTTCTGATGATTGGGCGAGGAAGCGGATCCCGCTTGAGTTGAGGCTCTGAACCCGGTTGGGTATGGGGATAGCGCGCATGCATGTTCCTAAATTCGTTTCAGATTGAGTCTCGTGCCTCTCTATCGGAGTGAGCGAGCGCAGGAGAAGAACAACAACACGCCTTTTTCCGAAAAAACGCAACCGTTTTTCTTTCACACACTCTTCCCAGGTATTTTCGGAACAGGCATGCGCGCTAAGGCGGGAAAGCTATAAGAGAACTTGAATAAACAGACAAGCTCACCCTTGCAAAAGATATTTTAGTCCAAACCATTCTTCTCTTAAGCCAGGATGATATTCAAATGAAAATACTAAACGAATTTGTTCCAACACGCAAATTTCTCAAGCTCGCCGAAGAAATCAAAGACTTAGTAGATGGATGGAACGTCACCGACAGCGCGGCCGGATTTCCAGCGGCAAGTGGTACAGTGGTAAGCTGCATACTCAAAACAAAATACCCTGAAAAAATAATCGTGCCAATATTCATTCTACACTATAAAGGTCCCGTAGAAGTGGGAGGTCTCGCTTTGGCATCAGACATCATAGGTCTCGACGGTCTAGCAATAACTATGGGAGACAACCCCAAATTCGGAGAACCCATAAAAATGCTGAAATCATCCGAGGAAGCACGAGACTTCCTGCGCGCCAATGTAAAGCTCAAGAACCTGAAGTTAGGCTGCTTACTGACAGCACGACGATCTGTAGAAGAGACCTTGGAAAGAGTCAGAGGCGCTTGGGACTTCATCTACTTCATGAGGCTAGAAGATAAGACATTCCTGATTCTAGAACAGGTAGCAAAAGAGGCTAAACGTCTGAACAAGCCAATCTACGCATACTTCCTAGTGGGAACTCCAAAGAATGTCGAGACTGTAAAAATGATCGGATGGCCAGTGACTACAACCATGGACAAAGTCGAAGAGACCGCTGCAAAGCTGGATGGTCTTGTTGATGGTATTATCGCAACATGCGCTGGAGATGCTGAAGGCGACAAAGAGATGTTACAGAAACTGCAGAAGTTCAGAAAATAAAAAAAGCTAAACTAGATCAATATTAATGATGCCTTAACAGTCTCCTCATCCAAAGTTTCCATCTCAAATCCTTTTTTCTTACACAATTGTGCCATTTTATAGTTTTTTGAGAGAACATAAGCGAAGATTCTCTCTAAGCGCATATTTTTTGCCACGAGAATAATGTAGTCCATTAACATTGATCCAAGCCCATAACCTTGCCATTTGTCATGGACCAAGACTGCAAATTCCCCATTTTTTCCGTCAGGCTCAACAATGACCCTCCCGACGCCGATTATTTGCCCATTATTCTCCTTCATCTCAGCCATTATTGCGATTTGTCTATCATAATCCAAATTGCAGTATTTAGTGAGCGTTTCATGAGGCATCTCTTTAATAACATTGAAGAACCTGAACATCATTGACTCAGGTGAAAGAGACTTAATAAGTTCGTTGAAGCGGCCTTCATCCTCCGCTTTTATGGGGCGCAAAACAACTTCGACCCCATTCTTCAGTTTCCGCGACGCAACATATTCTTTTGGGTAAGCAGCGATAAGCGTCTGATCACTGTGATCGCTAGCTTCTCGCATTACTCTAGCTCTATCAATGACAATGCGAGCATCGACTGCCACTACCTCACGCTCGGTGACGAGGAGAGGATTCATGTCCATCTCCTGTATTTCAGGAAAGTCCAATATCAGTTGTGAAAACTTGACCAGTACTTCCTCAAGAAGGCTCAGGTTAAGGGGGCTCCCGCTTGATGGTGCATGTCTCGCTATCGCTGTAGCCTCGATGAGGTGCTTTGCCAATACCTGATTTAGCGGTGGAAAACCGATACTTACATCTTTAAACAGCTCAGACGAAGTACCACCCATCCCGAAAACAATGACCGGACCAAACTGAGCGTCTCTTTTTGCGCCCACGAGAAGTTCAATCCCCCTCTCTCGTAACATGGGTTGAATCGCAACGCCCTGAAACGCGGCTGTTGGACTGAGGTTTTTTATCTTTTCTTGGAGTTCGTTGAAGAAAGGTTCAATCTCTAAACGAGAACAAATGTTGAGAACTACGCCTTTGATCCTAGATTTATGAATAACCTGGGGAGAAAGAACTTTCATCACCGCCGGATACCCAACCTTGGAAGCGAAGGCCTCTGCTTCTTCAGATGTATGCGCAGCAAACGTCTTCACGACTGGAATTTTATACTCTTCTAGAAAATGAACAGACTCAGGCAGGCTGAGTACAAGTCGCCCTTCGCAGAAAGCTCGTCTGATAATATCTTTAAGCAGCTTTGTGTCTGCCTGTTGGATCGAAAGTTCCTTTGGAGTCTGGTAAAGAAGTTCTAAGTTCTGTGTGTAATTATACATGTACATAAAAGCTGAAATAGCTTCCTCCGGAGTGGTGAAGGAAGGGATACTATTTCGTCGCAGAAGACGGCGGGCTTCTCGACAACGGCTGTCTTCGCTCATTAGAGCTGTAAGAAACGGTTTCTTGTTTTCTTTAACTATATCTACTATCGTTTCAGCCAACCCCAAGGAGTCAGTTGCGCCCTGAGGAGTGTAGATAACCAGAAAACCATCGCTGCGAGAGTCTTTCAAGCAGATTTCAATCACACTTTTGAACCTTTCCAGCGAGGATTCCTCGTAAATGTCAATTGGATTTGTCAAGCAGCAGTAAGGAGGCAAAACACTCCTCAAGGCCTGAATTGTTTCAGGGCTCAAGTGGGTGAGACTGCCGTTCCTGTAAATCAAATGATCCGTAGCCATTATCGCCGGACCACCTGCATTGGTAATTATTGTCAAATTAAGACCAGCGGGATTTGGCTGCATTGCCAAAGCCTCAGCGCAATTGAAGAGATCGTTAATGGTCTCAACTCGGACAATTCCAGCGCGTCTAAAAGCGGCATCGTAAATAGCATCTTCCCCAGTCAATGAGCCGCTGTGGGAAAGTGCTGCTTCGATGCTTTCTTGAAAGCGCCCAGCTTTAATAAGGACTATCGGTTTTGTCCTGGCAAAGTCACGTGCGGCACTTACAAATTTCCTCGGATTCCTTATCGATTCTACATAGAGTACGATACTCTTGGTCTGTGCGTCTCTTCCGAAGTAATCAATAAGATCGCCGAGGTCGACTTCAACAGTCGACCCTGTTGATACAACAGCGCTGAATCCAATTTGGGCATCCCAAGCCCAATCTAAAGCTGAAGCGCACAAGGCAGCGCTTTGGGATATAAACGCAATTTTTCCACTGTTTGCTTGTTTTTCCGCGAATGTTGCATACAATTCAATTTTTGGTCTTATCACTCCGAAGCTATTCGGCCCTATGATGCGCATGCCGAATTTTTCTTGATACGAAAGCATGTTTTTTTCCAGAAGTGCACCTTCATCACCAGTTCCTCTGAATCCTGCTGAAATAATAATTATTCCTGAAACTCCTGCCTTTCCACACTCATCCACTATCTGTGGAACAGTGTGTGCTGGCGTGGCTATAACCGCGAGATCCACTTTCTGGGGAATCTTGCACACGCTTGGAAAAGCAGTCATTCCCTGAACGGTTTGTCTGAAAGGGTTAACTGGAAAGACAGCGCCCTTATAATTCGTCCCCACCAGATTTCGCAAGATTTTAGCACCTATAGAGCCCTCTCTTTCGCTAGCACCTATTACAGCGATACTATTTGGATTGAAAATGCTATCCAGGTTTTCAATTCCCAAGGTCGGGCATTACCTCTTACAGAGAATGCTGTTCAGATATATTTATAGAAGGTCTTAAAGCCTTTAAATTTTCTCTGGATTCAACGCCTGCGCATAGCAGACGGAGCCGTGGGCTATTCAGGAAACCTTCCTAAATAATTGATTGCCAATTAGCACAGCATTTTTCTTCAAGTAGCACAACCTTAAACCGTATCGTATAATTAGCAAATAGAATCAAGAGAAGCGTAAACTGAATGAAAACTGTAAAAGTAATAGCTGTTGAGAATCTGCCCTTAATAACAAAAGGGGACAGCATAGGCGAGCTTATCTATCTTGCAGCGAAGAAACAGAAAACGCCGATACAGGAAAAAGACGTTATAGTCATAACTCATGTAGTAGTCTCCAAAGCTGAAGGAAACACAGTCAATCTCGACGAGATTTCTCCATCAGAACGGGCCAAAAATATCGCCAAACAAACAGGTAAAGAGCCGGCGTTGGTCGAAGTGATCCTTCGTGAAACAGAAGAAATTGTGCGTTTGGGGAACAACAGCCTCATTACGGAAACTAGAAGCGGAATTATCTGCGCTAACGCAGGCGTTGATAAATCTAATATCGACGGCGAAAGAAACCTGGCACTGCTTCCCAGAGACCCCGACGCTTCAGCACAGCGAATTAGACATGAAATTCGAAGATTAAGCGGCTGCGATGTAGCGGTGATTGTTTCAGACACTCACGGGAGACCGCTAAGAATCGGAGAAATAAACGTCGCAATTGGATTAGCGGGAATAAAGCCCATAAGAGACAGACGCGGAGAAAAAGACTTGTTCGGCTATGTTCTGAGAGTAAAACAGACGGCAGTGGCCGACGAACTGGCATCCGCAGCAGAGCTTGTCATTGGACAAACAAATGAAGGAATACCTGCAGCTATCATAAGAGGATACGACTACCTACCGGAAGAAAATCCTTCAGTGAGAACACTTACCAGACCGAAAGAAAAAGATCTGTTCAGATAATGAAAACACACGTATCTACGGAAAAAGATCTAGACAAAAACCGATAAACGAATTCGGTTAGAAAAGCCTTCATGGAGAATCAACACGATGGAAGATATAATGATTGAGCAAATCAGAGAAAACTTGACCAAGGCAGGGAAAAGACTTCACAAACAAGGACTAGTTGTAGGAACTGCTGGAAACATCAGTGCGCGAATACCAGAGACAGATAAATTTTTGATAAAACCTTCAGGAGTTAGCCTGGAATTTCTGAAACCAAAAGACCTGGTTGTTGTGGACCTGCAAGGTAACTGGGTCAGGGGAGAATTGCCCGTATCGATGGAAACACCCATTCACGCGGCAATCTACAGGATTCGGAAAGACGTGCAGGCGGTTGTGCATACACACGCTCCTACTGCAACGGCGTTCGGAATCGCGGAAAGAGAAATCCTTCCGTTACAGGTTGAGATGTATATGCGGCTTCCAGATGGAGTGCCCGTTATTCCTTTTGAGAGACCGGGATCGAAATTGCTAGCGAAAAAGATACAGAAGAGCATTGCGAAGTACGACGCTGTGATCCTGGGGAATCATGGAATAGTGACTACAGGATCAACGATTCAAGCTGCCTGCGACTTGAATGAAATGATTGAGGAAGCAGCGAAAATTCAGCTTATATTAAATTCGCTAGGAGGCGCGGGTAAGGGCGAAATAAATTTAGCTTCGTTAAAGAAAAAGTTCATGATCCTGAAAAAATCAGAAAACAATACTGAAGATGTTTGAAAAATGGAAGCAAAAACACCTAGAGAATTCTTTGAACAGATACTACCCGAGAGATTTAGACCAGAAAAGGCAGCAGGTATTGACGTTATCGTTCAGGTTAGTATTATTGGGTCAAATGGCGGCGACTGGGTGGTTACAATAAAGAACCAGCAATTGGAAGTTAAGGAAGGAATACATCCATCGGCCAAGTTGACTGTTACAATGAAAGAAAAAGACTACCTAGACGTTGTTAATGGGAGGATTAGCGGGGAGAGAGCCTTTTTTGGCGGCAAGCTTCAAATTAAGGGCGATTTTATTCTGGCGTTAAGATTGAGGGAGGCAGGGTTTCTTTAGAGCAGGACCTGCCCTGATGACTAGAATTTTTAAGATGGGCGATTCGATTGAAAAATCAGCTATTATTTGTTGAAATGACTATCTTAATTAGTCAATGCTTCGACAGTTACTTGTTCTGATCTCCTAACGAAAAATATTGAGATGGAGTTGAGAGAGAAAATGTTGAAAGAAAGCATAAAGGACTACGAGTTCAAGGAAGAAATGTCGGTAAATGATCTTGTTAATCAGATGGAAGAAGCGTGGGGTTTTACTGTTGGAAAGCTGGCCGTGGGCGTTAAAATTCTTGAAAATATGATTCAAACAAAAAACTGTACAAAATTTCTTTCATTCACCGGAAATCTCGTTGCAACAGG
>CAYSOZ010000070.1:1598-6668 GCA_964432815.1 uncultured Candidatus Bathyarchaeia archaeon | reverse complement strand
TAAACCTACGCTGACCCTTAAAGCTAACGTGAATGGGATTTACTTTGCTTAGGGCTTTTAACCTTTTAGTTTCAACCTCGCGTGGGAACGAGAGACAGATGTGTTCAGAATTAGATTATCTCCTCAAAGAGCTCGTAGGCGATCCTGCGCCGGTGGTTGCCAGAACTGGGATTAGAGGGCTCGTTGTAGCAAAAACGACCCTAGACCCTTGTGAGGTTATAGGAAAGTTTCGCGAGATTTTGCAGGAGCGCCCTTATGAATTTCGTTACGCGCTGCGGGTCATGCCAATTGAAAGAGTTTTGCCAACGAACTTGGACGAGGTTAAGAAAATGGCAACTGAATTAGCCGCGGGCATAGGTGAAAACGAAACCTTCAGAGTGACTGTGGAGAAACGTTTCACGAGTTTGCATGCACGAGATTTCATTGCGGCTGCTGCCGAAGGTATAGAGAGAAAAGTCAACTTGGACAATCCTGATAGAATTTTGTTGATTGAGGTTCTCGGAGGATTGACAGGGATGTCTCTTATTAGACCAGTCAACTTGTTAGCTGTTCTTAAGGAAAAAATGCTTTAGTGGCTAAAGCTGAGTCTGCATCAATGCCATTCTTTCGATGACGAGATTGACTATTGCTTGTTCGTTGTTGCTTTCTGCGCCCACTGCTTTAAGCTCTTTTTCAGTTATCCCAAAGGCTTTGCATAGATTCTTGGTTTTTTCTTCAGTCAATTCTAAAACGGATTCATCAGCTACAGCAGCAAGGCATTTTTCAATTTCCGAAAATGATGTCTGGACTATTTCTGGTTTATCACCGATTATGACAACTGCTACGTTCGAAGAGCTCTCTTTAACTCCTAGTATGGTTATGGCCTTCCGGATTTGGCGCTGAGCCGATGCGTAGATCATAGTTTCCATGGCTACGGTTTTTGAAATGTTGCGTTTGTTTCGGTAAGCCAACAGAGCGTTCAACACTGCAAAGTAAAGGTGTTCCCATGTAGCGATTAGATCTGCATCGAAGAATTGAACCCAAATGTCTGGATTCTTCTCCTGGAGTGACGACTTCATGAATTCTTCTGAATCTCGGATGGTGAGGCCTCTGAACCCTGCGATTTTCAGGTATTTTTGGTCTTCATCGATGTAGGTGAGCACTCTCTTGTCACTATTACAGAATGGATTTGTTAGCTCGTACAAAGCTTAAATCTTGCCATTTCTGCTGTCGGATGTCTCAGTACTATTTGGCAAGATATATTACGTTGCTGCGTCTAACTCTATAACCGCTTTTGCTTATAGGAGGTCTGCTTCTTTGAAAAAAGTCACCAAATCCAGGGTTAAGGAAAGAGTTGACCTCCTCATACTGAATGCCGAAGAATTGTTGACTCTCACATCTGGCAGCCCAGAGCCAAGAACTGGCAACCAAATGCGCGAGTTGGGTATAATACCCGAGGGTGCCCTAGCTGTTCGAGAAGGCAGAATAATAGCGACAGGGAAAACTCTGGAGCTGACAAAAGCGTTTAAGTCTGAAAACGTGATTAACGCCAGGGGAAAGATAGTTCTTCCGGGTTTTGTTGACCCTCATACCCATCTTGTGTTTGCAGGTTCTTGTGAAGAAGAGTTTCAGAGGCGTGTAGAAGGCACATCGTGCGAAATGCAAAGTTGCGTCGGTGTTTGGAAGGCCATCAAGGAGACTAGAAAAGTCAGTCTTGAGAAACTTGTGGATTTCGGCTTGGAGCGGCTTGATGCTATGCTGGCACACGGCACGACTACAGTCGAGGCGAAGAGCGGCTATGGGTTGGCAACCGAGACTGAACTGAAAATTCTGGAAGCAAGTCGGCGTCTCAATCATCTGCATAGTGTGAACGTTATTTCAACTTTTCTTGGAGCTCACTGTGTTCCCCCAGAGTATAAAGGAAATCCCGCGGAGTACGTTGCTTTGGTCGTCGGAGAAATGATTCCGACAGTTGTGGAGAGAGGACTGGCTGAGTTTTGCGATGTGTCCTGCGAAAGAGATACGTTCAATTTCGAACAGGCAAGGCATGTCTTAGAGACTGGCAAGAAGTATGGTTTGAAACCCAAGATTCATGCTGACAAGCTTAGTCCTTTGGGAGGCGCGGAAATTGCTGCAGACGTTGGAGCTGTCTCAGCTGACCACTTGTTGTTTTCTTCGGTTGAAGGAATCAGAGCCATGGCTGAAAAGGGCGTTGTGGCTGTTCTGCTTCCCGCTGCTGCGTTCAGCATGATTAATAAGAGATACGCTAGCGCGCGGCTAATGATTGAGAACGGATTGCCCGTAGCTTTGGGAACGGATTGCAGCCCTAGGTGCTGGATGGAGAATCAGCAGCTGGTCGTGGCTATGGCCTGCAACTGCATGGGCATGATGCCCGCGGAAGCCATCACTGCTGCTACCATTAATGCTGCTCACGCCGTTAACCGAGCTGGGGAAGTGGGCAGTCTAGAAGTTGGCAAGAAGGCAGACATCACGGTCTTAAACGTGCCCAATCACGATTTTCTTGGGTATCGCTACGGAGTAAACTTGGTCGACAAAGTCGTTAAAAATGGTAGAGTGGTTATTGACAGAGAAAAACAAGATGAGCCTGTATTTCGAAGTGAAACAGAATGATAAAGGGCGCTAAAAGTTAAATAGTGAAAATGCGCTTTGAGTAGACTCCTGAGAGGTTGTTGGAGAGGATTTCGTGAAAGAGAAAGGGCCATTGTATATTGTGCCCTGGCGTTGTACATTTTCCTGTGACAGAAGTTGTGTTCACTGCGCTTCAGCTCTGAAACCCGCTTTTCCAGACGAAGTAGACACTGCAGCAGCCTTTCGTATAGTTGACCAAGCATACGACTTTGGGGCAAGCTTTTTCGGAATAACCGGCGGAGAGGCTCTCCTGCGGAAAGATCTCTTCGAAATCATAGCTTACGCCCGGAAAATCGGCTTAAACACGAGCGTGATAACCGACGGCAACCTCATGGACGAAGATGCTTTTGAGAAGGTTGTAAGGAACGAAGTCCGCGTGTCGATCAGTATTGACGGCGCTGAAGCGACGAACGAATTGATTCGAGGAAAAGGAGCCTACGCAAAAACTGTCGCCGCAATTGAGAGCCTATCACGAGAAAATCTGCTTAACTGTCTCGTCTACACTTTCGCCAACGTAGGTGAGTCAATAACTAACGTTAATGCCAAGGATTTTTCGCACGTGCTGGATTTAGCGGCAAAATATGGTGCCAGATGGGTGATTTTTCACGGCTTTATTCCTTACAGCAAAGGTCCAGGCAGTTTAAGAGCAGCTCCTTCTGCCGAACAGTACGAGTGGGCATGGAACAAACTTTACGATTTGCAATCAGTTCACAAGGAAAAACCAGCCATCAACGTTTACTACCCATCTTACGCGCGAGTGGCAAAGCAAAGAGGAATGCCTGACTTCGACAACTGGTATAACCACTTCTTCTTGGGTAGGTGTTTCTTCGGAAAGTTCATGAGCGTCGCTGAAAACGGCGACGTCATACCTTGCAGCTTCAATGACGTGTACAGACTTGGAAACCTCAAAACCAAACCGCTTAGCAAAATATGGGGTGAAATGCAGTCTTCCGAGTTTTTCGAGAAAATCCGTGATAGAAACAACCTTAGGGGCAAGTGCGGTGTGTGCGAGTACCGTGAAATCTGTGGCGGTTGCCGAACTTCAGCATATTTCTACACAGGCGACGTTTTCGGTTCGGATCCTCAGTGTGCCTATGTCCCCAAGATTTTAAGAGACTATTAGTGTTTAGTTGAAAATTCTTAAGATAGTTACACTTAGCTATTCAGGGTAGTCTATAATTCTTTTCCGAACTGGATGCAATCAGCTTTTTAAACTTTGCAGGCGTATAAAAGCATCCAGTCTGCCATTTTCGCAGAGAAGCAACTCCCAATGGTTACACATACTCTATATGAATTCGCGAAAATCATTTATATGTAAGTTAATGATTTATGTGCCATAAATGAAAAATATAAAAGGTGAGTATTTGTGACGGAGAAAGACCTGGGTTATAGGCGAGTTCAGTCAACAGGTAGAGGGTCATACATAGTCAGCTTGCCCAAAGAGTGGGTACAAGACACAGGACTTAAGAGAGGAAGCGAAATCTCTTTCACTGTACAGGCTGACTCGTCAATTATTTTAGTTCCTAGAAAGATGAGGGAGAAGCTTGGATATGAGAGTTCCAAACTGAAAGAATACTACATAAGTGCGGATCAGAAGCAGCCCCTGCAGTCTACTCTTCGCATGGTACAGGCCTTGTACGTCATAAGTGCGGACATAATCCGAATACACTTTAGAAATGCAGAGCATGCTTCTAAATGCAAGCCTGAGATAAAGAATTTTGTCAGAGATACTTTTCTGGGCGCCGAAGTCATCGATGAAACCTCTGACGAGATCACGCTTCAGATTCTAATCAAGCATTCAGAGTTTCCCATAGAAAAGGCCGTCCGGAGAATGGCGATAATAGCACTTTCAGCCAACAGGGACGCCATATCAGCTTTGAAGAACCCCAGTCCGGAACATTTTCAGAGCGTGGTCAATGCACGAAACGACGCGAACCGCCTCGGTTTGTATGTTGTTCGGCAACTAAAGTTCGGCATAGAACACAATCTGTATAGGGAACTGGAATTTAACACTCCGAAGGAGTTTCTTTTGTACAGAATCATAGTTAACGACATCAAGAATATGGCCGATAACGCGCTTAACATAATTAGGAATTTGGCGACGTTTCAAAAGCTGATTGATGACCAGCAATTGTTCTTGAAAGAGCCTGTTGACGAGGAAGTTTTCTTGCAGCTGCTGAACCTTAATTCTGTGGCACATCAATTGTTTGAGGAAGCAACCAAGGCATTGTTCAAGAGAGATTACAACTATGCCGAAAGCATAATCGCTAAACGCGGATCCTTTGTTACTCTTGAGAGCGACTTGATTCGGCTGATGGCGAGTAAGAAGCTGGATCCCAATATCTCTGCTATTCTCAGACTGATGCTTGACAGTTCTAGGCGCATATTGGATTACGCACAGAATACTGCTGAGCTTACGCAGAACCGCACGGTGGAAGAGTT
>CAYSOZ010000070.1:0-1498 GCA_964432815.1 uncultured Candidatus Bathyarchaeia archaeon | reverse complement strand
TGTAAGGGTAAAGATTTATATTTGCGTTGGATTTTTGCTTAAATCCGATTGAATAAATTCTACCGTGGAAAGTGAGGTTAGCAAGATGGCGTATTTAACAACAACAGGTTCAGGACAACCAGTTCTGATACTCAAAGAAGGCACAACAAGAAGCAGAGGAAAAGAAGCGCAGAGAAACAACATAATGGCAGCCCGAGTAGTCGGTGAAGTTCTCAAGACTACTCTTGGTCCTCGTGGTATGGACAAAATGCTTGTTGACAGTTTGGGAGATATCACTATAACCAATGACGGCGCAGCAATTCTTAACGAGATAGACGTTGAGCATCCAGCGGCAAAAATGATGGTTGAAATAGCGAAAACACAGGACGACATGGTGGGAGATGGAACAACAACCACTGTGGTTCTAGCAAGCGAACTTCTCAAAAAGGCTGAAGAACTCTTAGACCAGAATATTCATCCAACCATTCTCGTGAGTGGCTACCGGAAAGCAGCGCAGAAAGCCATAGAAATCATAGGGAAAACGGCGGTACCAGTTGACATTAAAGATAAGAAGACTCTGTTGAAAGTGGCGTTGACCTCGATGAGCAGCAAAGCCGTCGGGGCAGCCCGTGAGCACTTGGCACAGATAGCAATTGAAGCGGTTATGCAAATTGCAGAGCAGCGTGGAGACAAGATGCTTGCTGACATAGACAACATCCAACTTGTGAAGAAGACCGGTAAGAGTCTCCTTGAAACTCAGCTTATACGTGGAATAATCGTTGACAAAGAAGTCGTTCATCCGGGAATGCCGAAGAAGAAGGAAAACGCGAAAATAGCGCTCTTGGATTCGGCATTGGAGATTGAGAAGACGGAGATGAGTGCAGAAATACGAATTCGCGATCCTTCTCAGATGAAAGCTTTCTTGGATCAAGAAACCAGCATGATGCAAGACATGGTTCAGAAAATCAAAGCATCAAAAGCTGACGTGGTCTTCTGCCAGAAAGGCATAGATGATATGGTGCAGCACTTCCTTGCGAAAGAAGACATAATCGCTGCCAGACGTGTGAAAGAATCTGACATGGAGAAACTCTCACGTGCAACTGGAGCGAGGATTGTCTCTGACTTGGATGATTTGAAAGCTAAAGATCTGGGCTTGGCGGGAATAGTTGAGGAACGCAGAATCGGCGACGACAAGATGCTTTTCGTCGAGAAATGCAAGGATCCGCATTCATTGGCGATTCTAATTCGTGCAGGACTCGAACGCATGGTTGATGAAGCTGAACGTGCGATGATAGATGCTCTCTCAGTTGTCTCAGACGTTATTGAAAACAACAAAATCGTTGCAGGCGGTGGAGCAGTGGAAATCGAAGTTGCTAAAGAACTGCGCAGGTATGCCACAAAAGTTGGCGGTCGTGAGCAGTTAGCAGTTGAGGCTTTTGCAGACGGGGTCGAAGTGATACCTCGAACTCTAGCCGAAAATGCAGGACTCGAACCCATAGACGTCCTTGTAGATTTGCGA
>CAYSOZ010000069.1:0-6671 GCA_964432815.1 uncultured Candidatus Bathyarchaeia archaeon | reverse complement strand
CATAAGCTTTTTTGCAGTATTTTTGTCAGTTATCAAATATTTTATGATTTTACCATTAAGCACGGCCTTTAAAGGGCCAGCTTTATTTTCTCCGAAGGCTATGCCTATCACTTTTTCAAGATTTTTGATAAAACTATTGATCATTCTCTTGGGAAGAGGATATGTCGTGCCAAGTTTTAGAACACTGACCTTATCTTCAAGGTCTAGCATCTTCAGCGCTTCCAACACGTAGAGATACGAGACAGACGACGTTACAACCCCCGTTGTGGAGCTTGTATTTCGGACTGAATTGAATTCCGAGCCTTCAAACTCCTCTGCCAACTTCGTTGACCGCTCAAGCATCTTGAGTTTCTTCTGACGAGCGACTTCTCCCAGTGTCGTGTATTCTTCTTTCAGATCTTTCCACTTGATCTTCTTGAACTCGGTTCGCTCTATCCGATCTAATTTGACAATACTGCTCTGATGATTCACCCGTGTGACCGTGCGAATAATCACTGGAACCCTGTGTCTTTCTGAAATATCAAAAGCCTTTTTCACCATGTCCTTGGCTTCCTGAGGTGTCGAAGGCTCTAGCATAGGCAAGTAAGCGTTGGGCGCGAAAAACCTGCCGTCTTCTTCAGATTGAGAAGAGTGTGCATGAGGGTCATCAGCCATGACTATCACCAATCCACCTTTAACACCGGTGTACCCTAGCACGAATAGCATGTCAGAAGCAACATTCATGCCGACACTCTTCATCGCAGTGAGACTTCTTAAACCCGCAAAAGCGGCGCCAGCGCAAACTTCAAGTGCGACTTTCTCGTTGGTGGCGATTTCCATATAATAATCAAAGTTGCCCAATGCATCGGAAAAAGTGTCCAAAATCTCTGAAGCAGGCGCGCCTGGATAGAACGCAGCAACTTTCACATCTGATTCTATAGCGCCCCTTGCAATTGCTTCGTTGCAAAGCATAAAAGCGCTCTTAGTTTCTCTTGTTAAAACGTCTTTTAGAACCATGAATGTATTTTGTTTTGATTGGTAATAAATTTAATGCATTTCGACTTTTGCGTGTTTAGCTCTTATGGCGGCTAGTTTTCCCCCTGCTTTTACTATTTCCTTTTCGGGGGCACTGAGGCATATTTCAACCTGAATCTCCAAGTCTTGCGTGGCGTTTTTGATGAATATCTTATTCTTTAATCCTTCAAGGTCCAACTTGAGAAGATCGCCCTGAACAATGTTTGTGTAACCTTGTTTTTTCACGAAGATCAACGGTAGAATTCCAAAATTGACAAGGTTCGCCCAATGTATCCTTGCAAAAGACTTTGCAATGACAGCTTTGACTCCAAGATATCGCGGTACTAATGCTGCATGTTCTCTGGAAGAGCCTTGACCATAATTTTCGCCACCGACGACGAAACCTTCCTTCCTGTCCAGCGCTCTCTTTGTAAACGTTGGGTCAATATGGCGAAAAGCGTATTCGCTTATCTTCGGGATTTTACTTCTCAAGGCCATGATTTCGGAACCTCCAGTCAAGATGTCATCAGTAGAGACATTATCGCCAAGCTTCAACAAGACTTCTCCTGAAAACTTGGCGGCGATTGGTGGGAATTCCGGTAGCGGCTTAATGTTTAGGCCTCTAAACACTTCTCCTAAATGTTGCTTTCTAGGCGGGAATATCAACAAGTTGTCGTCTATTGCGGTTCTCTCTGGCAAGATGATCTTCGGGTATCTTCCAAGCTTCCTCGGGTCTGTGATCTCACCGAAAATCGCCGAAGCAACAGCTGTTTCCGGACTTGCTAGGTAGACTTGCGCACTTTGGGTCCCTGATCTGCCTTTGAAGTTGCGGTTGAATGTTCGAAGAGACACTGCATCGGTCTGAGGAGCCTGCCCAACTCCAATACAAGGGCCACAACCGTTCTCTAGCAGTCTCGCTCCTGCTCCGATGATGTCCACTAGGTCACCGCTTGCTGCCAAATTCTCCAAGACTTGTCTTGAACCAGGTGAGATTGTAAGACTCACTTCGTCACTGATTTTTCTGCCCTTCAACAAGGCGGCAACCATTTTCAGGTCGCGAAGTGACGAGTTTGTGCAACTACCAATGCAAACTTGATCCACCGGAGTGCCTTCAACTTCGCTCACTCTCCTAACATTGTCCGGGCTGTGGGGAAGTGCAATGGAAGGTTCAAGTTTTTCAAGGTTCAATTTGAGTTTTTCGCCGTAATTGGCTCCTTCATCCGCTTTGAGCTCTAGCCATTCATCTTCTCTATTCTGTGCCTTCAGAAAATCTCTGGTGACTTGGTCTGAGGGGAAAATAGATGTTGTTGCACCTGTCTCTGTCCCCATGTTCGTGATTGTGGCCCTCTCGGGCACGCTGAGGGTCTGGACCCCTGCACCATAGTACTCGAGAATCTTGTTCACTCCGCCTTTCACGGTCAGTCTTTTCAGTACTTCCAGAATAATGTCTTTGGCGGAAACGAAAGGAGAAAGCGAACCAGTCAATTCCACCCCCATGACGCATGGCATTTCCAAATTGAAGGGTTCTCCCGCCATGGCTGCCGCCACATCAAGCCCTCCCGCACCTATGGCGATCATCCCCATCCCCCCGGCCGTAGGTGTATGGCTATCGCTTCCCAAAAGAGTGAAGCCCGGTCTAGCGAAGCGTTCAAGATGAATCTGATGACAAATACCGTTCCCCGGACGAGAGAAAACCACTCCGTACTTTGCTGCAACATCTCGAAGGTACCTATGGTCATCCGCATTCCTGAAATCGTTCTGAAGCATATTATGGTCCACAAAGCTAAGGCTCAATTTCGTCTTAACATGCGGAACGCCCATAGCCTCAAACTCGAGATAGGCCAAAGTTCCAGTTGAATCCTGCGTCAGAGTATGGTCTATCACTAATCCGATCTGTTCGCCAGGCTTAGTTTTTCCTTCGACTAGGTGCTGAACAATTACTCTCTCAGCTGCGGTTCTGTTCAAATGACTTTCATCCTATGTCTTGTAGACTTCCCAGTGAAGATTTTCATCGTTTGCTTCTGTGTCAAGAAGGTGAAAGTCGGAAATTTAAGTCTCACGTATCAAGTTGATTTCTAAGTGCTCAAGTATCTGTTTTTGGAGCGTTGTTTGTCAGAATGTGCATGAGATCCGTCTTGGTAATTATGCCTAACATGACCTTCGGATTTGCTGGATCTAAAACAATTATGCGCCCTACCTCGTGTTTTTCCATCTTTCTAAAAGCGTCCAAGGCTGTTTCTCCAGGATAAGACGGCACAATTTTCTGTTTAGTTATTTCGCTGACAGGGGTAATTTTTCTCCTACTCTCTGCAACTTTTGCAGCTTCTTCTATAGTTGCTACTCCGACGGGCTCGCCTTTTTTGTTGACGACGGGATACCCGACATGGTGGTTTCTTGCTATCAGTTCTAGGAACTGACCGACAGAAATATCCTCTTCCACGGTCGTAATGTCTTTGGTCATGATATCTTCGACTTTTATTTTGGCCAGTTCTTCCGATTCTCTTAACATCCGAATTGGTAGATATCCATAAACTTCTTCCATTTTCTTAGCTTCTTCAAGAGCAGTTCTCCTCTTATTTGTGGCCGCAATCATCACTCGTTCCATGACTTCAGGTTCTTGCTCGATGACCCAGGTGCTGATGACTCCGTTTTCCACTGCATCATAGAAGAAGTCTTCTCCGGCCGTGGTTCTGATAATCACTGTGGACCAGTCTTTGAGGGGGTAAGCTCCGCCTACAGATATGTCTGCCAATTCAGCCGTGAAATCGGTGCACGTGCGGCAGCTTGGCAGAATATGCTCTTTAACCTCCGATAATGGAATCTTTATCGTCTCTTTTTCAGTCTGAATCACAAACTTTCGAGACAAACGCATCGATTTTATTTCTGAAGGCTTGACGTTGTACTTCTCGGTTATGTATTTCAACAGGGGGCTCAACGAGAACGTTCCGAAGCAGAAGAGGCCTATGGTGATTTTCATGCTGTGACTGATTTTGTGTTGCCATGCCTCCATCTTACGCAAGGCGAGGACGTGGCAGGGGACTCCTATGAAAGCTATTTTCGTCTTTCCGTAACCATAGACTGCGCTTCCGTAAGCCTTGGCGACTGAAGAGGGAAAGAATTTGCTGCCGACAGACGAAAGAATATCGTCAGGAACCAGAGCCACTGAAGGTTTTGGCTGGGATGGATTCTCCTTTTCCGCTTGAGACACTATGGCGCTATCAAAGACCTTTTTTTGGATGCCATATGCCAATAGCGAGGTTACAACGGCTCCTCCGTGGCTTAACTCTCTCAGCTTTGGATCTGTGGCTTGGGCGAGAACTATCTTTCTGTAGTAGCCTATGGCTTCGTTCTTGATCGGCGCGTCCGAGACAAACCTAAGGCTTCTGAGCAGATGGGCCTCGGAATGAGGACAAACACCGTAACAAATCGGGCAAAGGTCAAGATCTTCGGCGCAGTCGTGCAAACGGTGGAGTTTTTCTCCCTCAATCTGTAACGCGCTTACTGGACATGCGGCCTCACAAGCCCCACACAAAGTGCAAAAACCCGAATTTATGATCTTTTTCTCAAGTACATTGTAAGCTATAAGCGAATGGTCTTTGGATTCCACTTTTTCCCCTAAAGAATATTACACCTTTAGGGTCTTAAATACGTAATTATCAATTACTTCTTTTTCGCGAGTTTAGTTTAAGTTGCTGACTAGCAACTGGAATAGCAAAGGTTATGCGTTTCTCCTCGAAATAAGAAGAGGGTCATACATGTCATTCAGGACGAGAATGGAAGAGACTGCAAAAAAGAACGAATCAAGAATTGTCTTGGCTCTAGATTTTCCGTTTCAAAATCCAGAGAAACGCGGAGACCTTCTGACTAAAGCCCAAAATGTCCTGGAAATCGTTCATCCACATATATGCGCTGTGAAAATCAACCATCACCTGGTTCTTCCTTTAGGCGTTTTCGACGGCATACAGTATCTGGTTAATAGAATTCATAATAAGGGTCTGCTCGCGATAATGGACTGCAAGGTTAACGACATAGGCTCAACAAATCAAGTTATAGCTGAATACTACTACACTGCAGGTTTCGATGCGCTGATAGCGAATCCATTCGTCGGCTGGGAGGAAGGTTTAGAACCTATTTTTGATGCAGCGCACAGGCTTGATCGCGGGGTCATTCTTCTCACTTACATGAGTCACAAAGGGGCGAAGGAAGGATATGGTCAGACAATATGTAACCCCAGAACAGGAGTAAAAAGGGCTCAATACGTTTCTTTCGCAAAAAAAGCGCTAAGATGGAATGCCGACGGTGTCGTGGTTGGAGCAACTCATCCAGAAAAAATCAGAGAAATACACGATATATTGAAAGGCAAGGTGCCTATTTACTCGCCTGGAATAGGCGCACAAGGTGGAGCAGCTGAGACAGCGTTGAAATCTGGCGCTCGTTACTTGATCGTGGGAAGAGAGATAACACTTGCCGAAAACCCTGCAGCTAGAGTTGAGGAAATGAAATCAGCTATCAGGCACATGAATTAAATTGAGAGGAAATCGAAAATTCTTGAGTCTATCTGCCACTCCTTTTCTCCCAGAGCTCTTTTTTCAGCAGATCCCTAACTGCTGATCTTATCACTGAACTTCTGCTCGGATACATGTTGGCTCGAACAAGCTCGTCTAAGCCTTCGAGATAAGCCTCCGGTAATAGTACCGTCACAAGTTTCAACCGTTTCCCACCTCAACTATGTTACGCATATAACATGTGACAAATATAAAACTTGACTCGAGTCATCGAGCGCTCAAGATATTCATTTCAGTTGCTTGTACCTTTCAAGGTATACTTCCGCTGTTGGAAAAATCTCACTTACTCTCTGACAGCGTTTCTTTGTATTGATCTTATCCTCTGTTTTCACAACGTCCTTGAGTTTGCTGAAGCGCTCTATTTTTCCGTCTTCGCGCTTCCTTTCGATTTTAATGCAATCATCAACCATGCAACTCAGCACACAAGCACTGCAGTAAACGCATAAGTCTTGGATTATCCCTACTTCTCCGGCCTTCCAGTACAAAGCATTAGTCGGACAAGCCTTAATGCACAGTTTGCACTCCAGGCCCCAACACGTTCGCTTATTGATGCTGATTTTTCCTTCAGGAAAATAGTCTTTGACGCCTGAAGAAGCCAAGAGTTCTTCTCTCTGCTTACTTTTCGCCCCCTTATCATCCTTCTCTAGGAGCAGACCGAAAATGTCAACACTAGGAGGACTTTTCTCAGGCATCTGAAATCATCACTAGACGCATCGTAGCTTAAGCGTATAATAATCATGAATTATAATTACTTATCTTAGCTCCAAACAAAAATTCAACATCTAAAATTTAGAAAAAGAGCCGCGGATTTTGAATGCTATCATACCGCGCCCTCCGCCCCAATGGACAAAAAACTAAAGACCTTTCTCGTCTAAAACGATGTCTAGATCAAACTAATGAGCCTAATATCTGCGTGGTGGTCTTCGTTTTGCATAGCACTCTCGGCAATAGACTGGTCTGCTTCCATCCGGCTTGAAGGGGACTTCACATTCGTTCCCACAGTCGGCGCAGGTTGCCTTATGCATCTCTTTCCTATACATTCTGATATATCAACTCCTAGTCCTGATACGCGCAAAAAACACTTTTGCACAATCGATATTTCAAGCGGCTGAG
>CAYSOZ010000068.1:0-6689 GCA_964432815.1 uncultured Candidatus Bathyarchaeia archaeon | reverse complement strand
AGCGGCTGGCTGTTAACCAGTCGGTCAAAGGTTCAAGTCCTTTCGGCGGCGCCACCACCCCACACGGCTTTATACCGTTTTTGCTCTCTTTTTTTCAGAACTTTTTGATTTATCTTAAGGGGCGTGCGCGAAAAAAGAGTTGAAACACGGGAGCTTTCATGTGACTTGCCAGGAAAAAAGAGAAGTGGATTTGCTATTCCATCGGTTGCATGGTTTCGAACAAGCCGATTTGGTTGCCATCAGGGTCCGAAGCTAAAGTCCACCAGCCCATTCCAGGGATTTTCATTTTTGGAACAATTATCTGTCCGCCAAGCTGCACCACTTTCTTCGAGTATTCGTCCACGGATTCAACTGAGATGTAGTTGACGGGTTTATGCTCCGGTCTCTCCCTTTTCATCATACCACCATTGACGCCTGGTCGCATCGGCATGCCTTTTTCGTCAACTGGCAGTGTCTGGACAATCCAGTAGTCGGTTGGTCCTGGATATTTCTCGAATTTTCCAGCCGAAGAGGTCGCTGTAGAACTTTTTGAGGTTCTCCACGTTTTCCGCAGGGATTTCAAAATGCACAATTGTGTGATCCAACAAAAGTCACCGAACTGATTTTGGAGAGTGTGTTAATAAACGCTTGTGGCTGCGGTCTAGCAGTCACACTTGGTCAGTGCTGCTGCCATTGCCCGTGCAATACAAAAAATTATATACGCAGAACAAACATCAAGTAACATTATGGTTGTTAGACCAAAGGAGGGGAAATCTGATGATGGGTGAGACTGGGTCAGAAAATGGTTCCGGGGTTTGGAAGAAATTCTTGAGAAAGCATTGGACCATGGTTGCTTTGCTTGTTTTAGCAGCTATTTTGGTAGTGGTCGGTGCAGTTTATGTCTTTTTGTGGTTCGTGGGTGATGCTCAATCTATAGGCATGGTGCCCCCGACTTTGGGTCTTTGGAGTATGGGGCATTTTGTGACTTTTATTCTGCATATGATTTTCTGGGAACTTCTCTTAATCGGAATCCCTGTGATTCTTGCTGCAGTTGCAGGTTGGTTATGGTGGAGGAATCTGCCTGTTGAGGAAAAGAAAGAATATCATTTCTTTGGCAAGCGTTCGCGCACGACAAGCGGAGGAGGAGGAATATCGTTATTGTTTTTTGTCGCGTTCTGCATCAAGGTTTTCATTGATGGAAAATGGAATGTTGCTTTTGCTTCTTGGACATTTGACTATATTGTGTATTCTATGTTTTGGATACTTGTCTGGATTCTGGTCATCTTTGGGATTCCTATAGCCATAGGCGGTATCTGGTGGATACGCCATGAGATGAAAAAGAAGCCATAGCACTTTTTTTCGCGCGCGCTTAAAAGGGAGAAAATTGAGAGTTGAGTCTATCGCCGAAAAAAGCTATAGAGATGGAATATTGTTCTGCGGTTCTTGAAAAAGCACAGTGCTTAGGTAGCGTTCCCCAGTGTCAGGCAAGATGACTACTAACAGTTTGTCTTCGTTTTCCTTTCGTTTAGACACTTCTAAAGCTGCAAAAGTTGCTGCACCAGATGAGATTCCCACCAATAACCCTTCTTTCTTGGCGAGCAAACGCGCAGTCTGGAGTGCGTCTTCGTCTTTGACTTGGATTATTTCGTCTACGAGATCGAGTTTCAGGACGTTAGGAACAAATCCTGCGCCTATGCCCTGAATTTTGTGCGGCCCCTTTTTGCCTCCGCTCAACACAGGAGAATTGAAAGGTTCCACAGCTATGGCTTTGAATTCAGGCTTTAATGGCTTAATGTATTGAGCTACGCCTGTTATTGTGCCACCTGTGCAGACACCAGAGACGAGGATATCGGCTTTGCCGTCAGTATCGATCCATATTTCTGGACCAGTAGTTTCTCTGTGGATTTTGGGGTTCGCTAAGTTCTTAAATTGTTGAGGCACAAATGAGTTTGGCGTTTTTGCTGCGAGTTCTTCAGCTACTCGTATGGCTCCGCTCATTCCTTCTGGACCAGGAGTAAGAACTAGTTCGGCGCCATAGGCTTTTAGAAGATTGCGGCGCTCTATGCTCATCGTATCAGGCATTGTTAGGATTAGGTGGTAACCTTTAACCGCAGCTACCATTGCCAAGCCTATGCCTGTATTGCCGCTTGTTGGTTCTATTATAACTGTTTCTGGCTTGACTAACTTTAGTTTTTCAGCTTCGCTTATCATACTCCAGCATATGCGGTCTTTGACGCTTCCTGCCGGGTTTCGGGATTCGAGTTTAGCAACGACTGTGCATTTGAGTCCTTCTGTTAGTCGGTTCAATCTTACCAGAGGGGTCTTGCCTATGGTATCCAAAACACTTTGATTTATGGCTGTCATGCTGGTTAACTGCCTATAACAGCGTTATAAAATGGGGGGTTCGATAAAAACGTTCCGCACTTTTTTGAACCCTGTTTCCCTGCGTTTCCACCGGTGTCGAAAGCAACTAACGGGCGCTGCGGTTTCCATGCAGGAGTGTTGCGTTTTCGTTTTTTGTCTCAGAGCATCCTCAACAAGTCAGCCTTGGTGATTATGCCAACAACCTCGCCTTTCCGTGACACTAAAACCGCGGAGTAAGTTTGGAGGAGACTTGATATCAGTGAGAGGGGAGCTTCTTCGCTTAATTGGGGGAAAGCTTCTTCCATGATTTCCTCTGTTGATAGCCCAGATATTTGATCAAGATCCTTTCCTTCCAAGATTTGACGCAGAATTGTTCTTTCTGATATGCTTCCAACAGGTTGTTTTCCGTCAAAAACCGGGAGCTGCGAGTACCCATGGTCTTTCATTAATCTCACAACTCTTGAAAGTGGTTCTTCTTTTTGAATTCCGATGACCTTGTTGTGAAGGACTCTGTTTGCTTGTATCTTGTTCTTGACTTCCATCCTCTCTAGAACGTCAAAAATCGTTTTTACTTTTGTGTAGGAGGACTCGATTGTTCCAGCTTCCAGTTTCGCTATCAATGATTGACTTACTCCAGCTTGTTTGGCGAGTTCTGACTGTTTCAAACCTAGTGCTCGCCTTCTTTTCGCGATGTCTTCGAGCGTGGGGAACATGATTTAGTAATAATCTTGCGCGGTTGATATTCCTTTTGGAATAAAACGCGCAAAAAGACATATAACGGCGTTATTAGATGATTTGACAAATAAACACCAGACAGCGGGAGAAACAAAAATGACAGAAAAGAAATTAGATACAGTGGCAGTTCATGCAGGACAAGAAACACCCGACCCCACAACAGGTTCAAGAGCTGTCCCCATATACCAAACATCTTCATATGTCTTCAAAAGCACGGAACACGCAGCGAATCTTTTTGCACTCAAAGAACTCGGAAACATTTACAGCCGAATGATGAACCCGACGACAGATGTTTTCGAGAAAAGAATAACCGCCATCGAAGGAGGTACAGCCGCGGTAGCTGTTGCCTCGGGACAAGCGGCTGAAACATACGCATTATTGGCAATCACTCAGGTCGGCGACGAAATTGTCTCCGCCAACAACCTTTACGGCGGAACCTATCAGCTTTTTCACTACACATTTCCGAAACTCGGCAGAACAGTTAGATTCGTCGACTCCGCAAAACCGAGCGAATTCAAAAATGCAATCACTTCGAAGACAAGGGCCGTTTATTCGGAAACCGTTGGCAACCCAAAACTAGACGTGCCAGACTTCGAAGCCATCGCGACCGTAGCTCATGAAGCGGGCATTCCGCTGGTGGTAGATAACACCGTCGGAGTCGGTTTGGTTCGACCTATAGATTTCGGAGCGGATATCACAGTTCTATCGGCAACGAAATATGTGGGCGGACACGGCACCAGCATAGGCGGTGTAATAGTAGACTCAGGCAAATTCAACTGGAACAACGGCAAATTCCCCGAATTCACCGAACCCGACCCAAGCTACCATGGCGTGAAATACTGGAATGCATTTGGCAATTTCCCAGGCTTTGGCAACGTAGCGTTTGCACTTAAAGTACGAGTGCAGTTGCTCCGCGATTTAGGTGCAGCTTTGAGTCCGTTCAATTCTTTCCTATTTCTCCAAGGGTTGGAGACTCTGCCGTTGAGACAGCGTAAACACAGCGAGAACGCGTTGAAGGTGGCACAATTCCTCAAGCATCATCCGCTGGTCACCTGGGTCAACTATCCAGGTCTGGCTGACAACTCGAACTACAAGATCGCCAACAAATACCTGAAGACGGGTTTCGGCGGTTTGCTGGGTTTCGGCATCAAGGGCGGCCTGGAATCAGGCAAAAAATTCATCGAATCCGTGAAGCTGCTCTCACACTTGGCAAATATTGGCGACACAAAAAGCTTAGTGATTCACCCAGCATCCACTACCCATCAACAACTGACGGAAGCAGAACAAGCCGCTACCGGCGTCACGACGGATTATGTACGACTCTCAGTGGGCATCGAAGACCCTGACGACATCATCGAAGACATAGATCAAGCGCTACGCGCTTCGCAAGGAGGCTGAACGAACTCGCCCAAAAGGCAAGTTCTCTGTACGTAGAACAGCTACAAACCAGCCGAAGCCTCGGAAACGTTGAAACCAAATACTTCACTTTCGCCAATCCACCCGACCTTTTCACGCTGGAATCAGGAGAGAAAATCGGACCATTAACACTAGCCTACGAAACCTACGGAACCTTAGACGAAGGGAAGACAAACGCGGTATTAATCCCGCACGCGTTGTCGGGCGATGCTCATGTGGCAGGCACTCATCCAGGCGAGAAAAAGCCAGGTTGGTGGGACGACATGGTTGGACCTGGAAAAGGAATCGACACTGACAAATACTTTGTTGTCTGCAGCAATGTGCTCGGCGGATGTAAAGGCTCCACGGGCCCCTGTTCGACGAATCCGCAGACTCGCAAACCTTACGGATTGGGTTTCCCCATAGTTACAATCGGGGACATGGTCGAAGCCCAAAGACATCTCATTGATTACTTAGGCATCGAGAAACTTTTGGCGGTTGTTGGCGGCTCCATGGGAGGCATGCAAGTGCTGCAGTGGATGGTTGGTTACCCTGACCGAATACGCGCAGCCGTGCCTGTTGCAACAGCGCTGAAGCATACACCGCAGCAGATTGCGTTCAACGCAGTCGGTCGACAAGCAGTCATGGCTGATCCCGAATGGAAAAAAGGCAATTACTACACTTCTTCAGTTCCTGCAAAAGGCTTAGCTGTCGCCCGGATGATTGGGCACATAACATACATGAGCGATGCCTCTATGGCGGAAAAGTTTGGCAGACGAACCAAGCCTGAGAAAGGTTCATTCAAGTTTAGCGCTGAGTATGAAGTAGAAGGATACTTGCGATACAAGGGCGACAACTTTGTGAAACGCTTCGACGCAAACAGCTACCTCTACATCACCAAAGCCATCGATTGCTTCAACATCCTCAATGGTCACAGTCTAGACAGCATATTCAAAGGTCTTAAAGCCAAAGTGCTTGTCTTGGCTTTCAAGTCAGACTGGCTTTACCCGTCGCACCAATCTCAAGAGATCGTGAAAGCTTGCAAACTGGCAGGCGTGGACGCTAGTTACTGCGAGTTAAATAGCACCTACGGACATGACGCTTTTCTCTTGGAGACAGAGGAGCAAGCCAAGCTGATCAGCCATTTCCTAAGAACAGTGTCGAACGGAAAACACTACGGAGGCTACCAAGCATAAGCAAAACGGAGCATAGTGTGATCCTAAGCTGGATCAACCACGGTGCCTCGGTCTTGGATCTGGGTTGCGGCGATGGCGAGCTGCTTTCGCTGCTTATCCGCGAGAAGCAAGTGCGCGCGCAGGGTATAGAACTCAGCGAGCAAGCCATACACAGTTGCGTTGCCTCTGGCTTGAGCGTGTTTCAAGAAGACATTGACACCGGCTTGTCAGAGTATAGTGACGGGAGTTTTGACTTTGTGATCTTGAACCAGACATTCCAGCAGGTCAGGAAACCTGTATTCGTACTAAAGGAAGCATTGAGAGTGGGCAGAAAAACAATCGTTGGCTTTCCCAATTTCGTAAATGCATCTGCAAGATTCCAATTATTCTTCAGAGGAAAAGTTCCCGTAACCAATGCACTGCCTTACGAATGGTATGACACTCCAAATCTTCACTTTCTCAGCATTGCAGACTTCAGAGACTACTGCAAAAAAAGAAACATTCAAATCGAAAATTCCGCTTTCTTCAGAAAGAACAAATCAGTCAGACTACTTCCAAATTTGTTCGCCGAAATCGGCCTCTTCCTATTATCATCTTGAGCGCGCGCTTGGTTGCTTAGGCCTGGCATATGCATTAGGGAGACTTCTTTAATGCGGCGGACATGTCGTCCCAGGTGAACATGTCGAAGGGAATCAGCGTCTGTGTTCTCTTAACGAACGGCAGCTTTCTCATTTCTAATATCACGCTGTCTATGTTTTCTCTGGTTCCCTTGAGTATGATTATGAAGTCGAACGAACCGTGCAAAAAGTCCATTCTCTCAACTACGGCACGGGCAAGCAATCCCGTTGACACGATTGCGTTTGCGAACGCTTCGTCCTTGCCGGGTTCAATTATCACGAGCACGTAGGCGCGGTCAATTTTGTCTCCCATAAATATCCCATTGATTTAATCTTATCATAATTCTATAAGGCTTCTGGTTGTTGGAACACAACAGCGAGTCAACCTAAAACGGTAAAGACTGCGATGGACTTCTTATTCCAA
>CAYSOZ010000067.1:0-6728 GCA_964432815.1 uncultured Candidatus Bathyarchaeia archaeon | reverse complement strand
CGAGGGATTGCTTCAACGCAGACGAACCGTCACTCTTGTGTAGTAGGCAACCTTGCTGCAAATACTTGTCAGCTTTCAATGAGTGTGCAGCAATGTATACGCGTGCTTGCATTGGAAATGCGTCCTCCGGCTCACGGAAAAATGCAGATGTTGCCAGACAAGTCTCCTTCTTTCCCTCAAAAGACATAGTCATTTAACTATGAGATAGAACAGAAGAGAGTGAGTACAATTAATAATCAAGGAATTGAGTTGGACCAAGGTGACCAATTTTTCCACCTTTAGGGGTTCCGGTTGGAACTTTCGAATATTCGCTACAAGACCAATTTTGATTAAGGCCAAGAACGATCGTATGAGGAAAGCCGCTGCAATTGATCTTCTCGTTGACCTTCCTTTTTCCTTTTTATTTTCCGATAATGTTTCAATAGAATCTGTCGAGGTTGAAAAAAGCTTTTCAGCAACATTCAACGTTTACACTTCAAAAAATATTGGAGATGTGGAAAGTGGGTTTGTTGAGTTCTTTGAAGTTTTGGACGTGGATCAAAGTTTTGAAGATTTTGTGAAGGCGTACTGGATGTATCCGAATCTCATAACCTTTGAACTCACTGAAATAGAACCTTTATAGTGCACCGAAAAGTCATGCATTGACATCTGACAATTATTCCCAGGAGACCCTAAAGTACTGGAGAGGAAGTCCTAACTCTTCTCTATTCCTTATGTTCTGTCAAAATATCCTCACCATTAGTTATCAAAACCAGAATCATGATGTGTAGCTTGATTGTAGGTTTTCCATGATGTTTTGATGGTTTTCCGCGTTTGTGTTGTACAGTTACTCTTGGCTTCAGGATATGCTGTTTTCGAGGTTATTTCGAGCTTTGATATGGTCCAGAGTCAGTGGCATTGAGGTTCTTAGAGTGTTTTGATATGCTTGTGGTATGCCTGTAGAGTTATATCGGTGTTTGGAGTGTTAATTGAATCGTACGAGATATGTCTCAAGAAAGACATATCGTACACATGTACAACAAAAATACAACAAGAAAAAGGAGAAAAACATCAAAATGACCAACCTACAAAAAGAAGTCCAAACCAAACTCACAAAAGGCCTAATGGACATGATCGTGCTTCAGCTATTGAAGAACGAGCCCATGCACGGATACCAAATAATAACCAGCATAAGAAAAAGCTTCGGCGTGTATCTAGGTCCTAGCACTGTCTATCCAATGCTGGGAACACTCGAGAAAAAGGGCTACGTAAAGAGCCAATGGAACATGACCAGTGAAAGGCCCCGCAAAGTCTATGCGCTCACTGCAGACGGTCAGAGTCTACTGGCTCTTACCGAGGGTTCTCTTAATCTTATCTGTAGAAATATTTCAAAAACAGTTGTTCCGATGGCAAATGGGGTCACGATGCAAGCTTCCACGTCCCCCAGCAGGCCAGGGAAAACCGTAAGCAACTTTGCCTTTGCGCCTTGAGCAATTACGCCATCTCTCTTAGAATCGCTAGCCACCTTTCTATTGGGGTAGCACACCCACAAGAAAGTCAGGGCAGCATATCGAGTCCAAAAAAAAGAAAAGGGAAGTTCTACGGTGTTCTAAATATCTAGAAGTACTTCTTTGTCGCGAATGCAGCTATCGTTGGACCAATCACGATTGCGACCGCAATTATGGCAGCGCCTTTTGCTACATCGCCGGTTATACCGAACACGCTTATGCCCCAGTTAGCAATGCCCAAAGCTAGAGCACTGAAAATGAGTGCAATCAAAAGACCAATGAAGCTAATCACAAGTTCCTTCAAAGCATGACCTGCTTTTTCCGCCAAAGGCTTTCCCTCCGAATATTCGGTTTATAGAGATACGTATATAACACTTTGCACTGGCCTCTTGTGAGAGCGATTGTGACTCCTTAAAGATTAAATACAAGGGTCTAACAAATGGGAATATCGGGAAACAAAATGACAAACATAGTAAAGATTGAAGGTATAGGAAAAACCTACGCAGAGAAACTCGTTGCTGCCGGAATAAAGACTACTGAAAAACTGCTTGATGCAGCATGTAAGGCGAAAGCTCGAGAAGAACTCGCAGCGAAAACAGGCATCCCAGCCAAGCTCATTCTAGAATGGGTTAACCTAGCAGACCTCATGAGAATCAAGGGAGTAGGCGAAGAATACTCGGACCTGCTGGAAGAAGCAGGCGTTGACACTATTGCAGAACTTGCTAATCGGAAGCCCGAGAATCTTCTCCAAAAAATCATGGAGACGAACGAAAAAGAGAAGCTTGTTCGGAGACCTCCAGTTCTGAAACAGGTCCAGAAATGGGTAGAAGACGCCAAGAAGATGCCGCACAAAGTAGAATACTAATATCCCTCGTCCGCCGTAGCACGGTGCGTTCATCCGTGGACCGTGCTCGACCTTTTTTTGTCACACCACTTGACTTGTGTTTTAGCTGGAAAAACCCACCTGTGAATCCAAAGTGAGAAAAATAGGTGGCGAGAGTGTGACAGATCCGTTATGTGGTCTATGTCGGCAGGATTGACGCGGTAATCCGAGCTTTGATTTCTTCATACTTCTGTTTTATCTGTGCCCTGGCTTGTAATATTTCTTCGGTGAGTCTTCCCCGAGACTCGAATACAAGGTCTTTGCTCTTTTCAGCTTCCTGCTCCAGCTTTTCCAGATTCTCCTCAGCGGAACGGCGCATCTCCTCAATCTTTTTGAGAGACTCAGCCTTCAATTTCTCCATCTTGGCAAAGGCATCACGTACTTCGCTGACCACTTTGCTGGCTTTTTCCTTGACTTTGACTATTTTCTCTGTAAACTCGCGTTCAGATGGACCTCCCAAATCAATCACCAATCAGTCTATTGAGCGATAACGGCACTTAATCTTTTCTATGTCACACGCCTAAAGACCACGAAATCCTCAATGCCACAGATGTTTGAGATTTCGATGGAGTTACAGTATCTACGCCAATGAAAACCTGTAATAAAAAAAGGGTTGTTGGGCGCGAGTTACAGTTTAGAAGTACTTCTTAGTGGCGAACGCGGCTATCGTTGGACCGACAACTATCGCTACAGCCAGTACTGCAGCAGCTTTCGCTACATCGCCTGTAATCCCGAAGAAACCGATTCCCCAATTCGCGATGCCTAAAGCCAGAGCACTGAAGATGAGCGCAATCAATAGGCCAACAAAGCTGACAAGGAGTTCCTTTAGAACAGACATGCCTTTTGGTTTGGCTACAGTTACTTCCGCTTCTTTGGATACTTCAGTTTCAACTTGGGGGACTGAAACCTTTTCGCGCAACTCTTCAACTTTAGGTAAAACCGGTTTGGTTTCAGGCATTTCAAGCGCTGGCATGGCAGCTTTAGCCTCAAGTTCAGGAGTTTTGATTTCCGGCATCTTCATTTCAGGCGTTTCAAGTTCAGGTTCTTTCACTTCAGGCATTTCAATTTCAGGTGTCTCGAGTTTAGGCTTTTCAATTTCGGGCATCTTAACTTCAGGCATTTCAACCTCAGGCAATGTAATGGCAGGCGCTTCAACTTTTGCCTCAGCAATCGCCGCTTTGACGGGTTTTACAGATTCTGCGACAACAGAACGAACCGATGGTTCTTCAGACTTGCCAACAACTTCAGAATCGTCAATTTTCGCATTATAACTCCTCTTGACCACTGCGATACCTTTCGTGCAAGCGTCTTTCGTTTCATAGCCTTCACTCTGCGCAATAATTTCGCCATTCGAAGCCTTCAGACGGAACCGAAACTCTTCAGCGGCATCTTTGTAGATTTGATATTTTGGATTCAGCACTTTGCGATCGTTAATAGTTAGATCTTCCACTTCCGAGCGGGCATTCTTCTTTACGCTATTGATCCCCTTTATGCAACTTGCATAATGCTCATAAGCTTCGCTTGAAGCCACTGTTTGACCGTTTTCAGCTACGATGCGAAAACGGAATTTTCCCGCAGAATCTTTGTACAATTGGAATTTTGGCGGCATCCAAACCACAATTATTCTTTGAAATCTAGTTGTACAAAAGCTTTTGCTTTACTTCTTGGCCATCTTGAAACCCTAAACTCAAGTCGATACAGGCATGGTTACTTGTTGAAACTCCTTTGAACAAGACCATGTGAATTGACCTGTTGACAGAGGCGGTTTCATGTCACGTAGCCAGAACAAGGGATGTTCTGCAGTGCGGCTTCAAATTCTTTTAGTGGCAAAGCCAAAATGAGTTCGTTGGGAGACCAATTGCCGGCTACTCTTTCAAATGCTGAAATGAGATTAATTTCAGGTTTCCCCTTGGCCATCACATTTGTTATTGCGGAGCAAATACTGCTTGCTGGATAAAACATGAAAGGTTCGGCCCCTTTAAAGGAAATCAGCCCCAATATTTTATCGGCCTCCGCAGGCGTTACAATGAAAAGAACGATATCTGGATCCCTCTCAAATTTCTCAAGTGGACCCAATGTCAAGTATTTACCTCTTTTCACTGGCTGAGGTTGTTTGCCTATGGAAGCCAAAGCGACACCGGTCGATTCGTAGACCCTATGCTTCTCGGCTGTCAAAGCGGGCGCTAAAGTCTCAATTGGAAGGATCTCTAGACCGGTGAAGTGTCTGCCGCCTGCACAAGTGCAGGTTTCTTTGGTTATGGTGAGCATGATTTTTTCTTGTTTGATTATGTCTAAAGCTTCACAGATGCTGACTTTCTTTGAAAACCAACTGGTTTCCTCGTGATTATCCGAAAACTTTACCCCGACGGGTTCCGATTTCAAACCCAGAGTCTCAGTCAATTCTTTTGTTTCTTTCTCGAACTTTGGCGTCGCTGATCCCTCGCCATTCATGTTCTTTTTTTTTAGTTGTTTGCAGATATTAAAAAATCTTCATTTAAAAATGCAATTGGTGTTCGGACTTGTCTTTGAGAGGAAAAAAAGGAAGTAGGTGATGGGTTAAATCTTTTCTTTGGCTTTCTTGGCTGCTTTCTTTGCTTCTTTGGCTCCTTTTCCGCCAGCCTTTTTTAATTCCTTGGCGCCTTTCTTCCCGGCTTTCTTCGTTGCATCAGCAGCTTTCTTCGTTTCTTGTTCCGCCTTCTTTTTAGCCTTATCTAAGAATGACATACAGTTATTCACCGTGAATAGTATTTTCATGGTGGATGGTTCTTAAGCTTTTGCAAGGTGCTAATCCAGAAATTCGCTCTTCATCGATCAGTCCTGTTGTTTTGTGCTCTCGGGTATTCATTAGCGCGCGCTGCACTTTGGAGTTTCTCGATCACTCTGAGAAGTTGATCAGGAGCTACGGGCTTGGCAAATATTACGTCTGCCTCGGATTTGAAGGGGGTGATGGCTTCGCTAGAGAAGGGAAAACCTTTTGTAACGATATCTTTAGCTTTAGGGACGGATTCCTTTGTAAAGAGAAATAGGTCCATTCCATCTGTATCTGGAAGCAGCGAGCTAACTAAGACTAAATCGTAGCTTTGGCTTTCCATTTTTGCCATTGCCTCTTCGTCTTTTGTAGCCTCATCAACAACGAATCCCTGATTCTTGAGAAGCCTCTTGAACGTGTGCAACGTAGCCTCGTTAGGATCAACTACAAGAACTGTTTTCGTTCTTCCCTTCAACTAAGACTTCTCCTTTTCAAGGATTTGAAAACCATTGTTCAAATATTCACTTGCTCTGTCGAGGATTTATACCATTGTTGTTGCTTTACTGTTGCAACAATCATGTACCCATGAATTCTCTAAGAACGAAAATGAGATCCGGCCAGGCTAATACAAGAGGTGGATTGAAAAAGGATTCTCACTCACCAAGGATGTGAGACCCATGGAAGAGGCTAGATGCGTACTTAAATAGATAGTACGAGGTATTTTGGAGAAAGAAACCAATGGAGAAGGATGATGTATCTGAAAGATCATGAATGGACCGAATGGAAGTTAGGGGACGTAATTTACGGAATCGCCATTCCGACCATTGTAGCTCTGCTGATAATTGGCATTTCAATGATTTCATCTCCATCTCTTATAGGCCTCAAGTATTCCCTGATGGAAGCCATAGTTGTAGTGGGAGTGCCCATGCTGATCGGGTTGATCTGGAACCAATGGGCAGGTGGTGCATCAGGTTTATTGCTTGGCAGTCTTTACACGATGTATTTTTCTGATCAGCTTTACGCTGCTCAGGGAGGAGGGGACATAAGTCTACTCGGCAATCTGGTAAGTGCAATGCTGACAGGCTACGTTGCAGGAGCATTGAACAAGCGTTCAGACAACTATCGAAGAATGCTAATTGCCGGTCTATTGTCAGGAATGATGGGATCCTTAGTCATAGTTGTCGCCAGCGCGTATTCACCTGTTGTAGGCGGGGCAACTGTAACCGGCACAGCATTCGTTCTTCTTCCACGGATGCTTACCGGCGTATTAGTCCCATTAGTTGCTCGAGCGTTCTTGCGACATGGAGCAAACCGAAACAAGATACAATGATTCCAGACTCTTGGGATAAAAAGAACCTAAAAGTTGACGTCTTCAAAAGCAATTCATGCACGCGCGCTTGGTTTCTTTCAGTTTTTCGATTATTCTTCTGGTCTTCTTTTCTGAAGGGTGTGTGATGGCGCCGGCAGGACAAATGTCTTCGCAGCCTCTACAGAACACAACACATGCGTCTTGGTGCTTCACGACAGTTCTCTTTTCGCCTTCTTTCTCCTCAAATTCGACCGCACGATTATGGCAAACGTCTACACACTTTCCGCCAGTAATGCATTT
>CAYSOZ010000066.1:0-6825 GCA_964432815.1 uncultured Candidatus Bathyarchaeia archaeon | reverse complement strand
GCTGTCAAAAGCACTTTCACGAGAAGCAAAACAATTATTTAACTTGCCTGCGCGCTCACCACCCAGCAGTTTTAAAACTTTTGGAATAGGCGAAAGATTTTGGTTACTTGTTGTTGTTCTGTAAAATTGCTGGACAACAGCAACCGCAGCTTATCCTATCAAATGGGAGATACGGCAATTTTGTCTCCTTGTTTTGCCTTGAATTTTTCAACCGCGCTGCCCTGGTTTACTGCTATTTCTAAATATCCATGACTTCCAATCAAGGTCAAAACTTCATTTCTCTCCGCTTCTCCGTAAGTCTTGCTGAATCTGAACTTCAACTTTCTGTGCCCTAATTCTATTTCGAGCTGACTGCAAGAACCAAACTTGGCCATTTGGGCTGCTGTTATGTTGGTGATTATGTTTCCGAAATCGTCGAGATGGAGAACCTCTCCAATCAAAATCCCCTTTCTGCTCCTGACTATTGTGAAGAAAGGCCTAACGACCTCACTGAGATGAGGACCGATTTCTTTGGTTTCTACTCCTTTAGCTAGATGAGCTGCAACTGGAGCGAAGACGTCTCTCCCGTGGAACGTTTTGGAGACTTCTGGCAGCATAAAGTGCTTGTTTGTGATTTCTCTGAGGTTCTCAATTTCAGCTCTCTCGGCTGCCAAAATAAGCACGCCATTATCCGGTCCTACAAAGAACCCTTGTTTTGTCTCTATTAGAATAGGGCGTCTCCTTGTTCCAACAGACGGATCAACAACAACCAAGTGGATAGTGCCTTTCGGAAAGTAGGGGGCAGCACAAGATATCGCAAAAGCGCCCATTCGGATGTTGAACTTTTCTATTTCATGAGTTATGTCAACTAATGTCGCCTTTGGACATATCCCCAGGATTGCTGCTTTCATCTCGGCTACATAGGGGTCTTTCAGTCCAAAGTCCGTGGTCAGGGTAATTATTCTATTAGACACAGTATCTGTTATCCCTCTTGCTCCTCTTGATGTTTTCGCTGGCTGTATTTCTTGGAAGACACCCTTCTCTGATCCCTTCCACTTTTTTGAGCCATGTTCGGGATTTTGTTCTCGCTGAACATCATTAGTATCGTAGCCCAGCTTACAAAGTGTGAAAATGCTGTTTTTATCCACCGTGCGCAACCGGCACGAAGACTACTTCATCGTTGTTCTTAACTTTGGTCTCTAAACCATTTAAGATGCTAATTTCCTTACCGTTCACAAGAACTAATGCGTTCGCAGTCGAAACGTCAGCGCGCCCATCCACCAATGAATGCTTGAATTCTGGTTTTTCTATGGCTATCTTGTCAATCAACTCTCTGATTGAACAATCTCCATCAAAATCCAAACCGAGTTTTTCAGCGCCTAAAACACGTCGTAGGGAACCAATGAACTTTACAATTAGCACCATTTGTGTTTCCTCTTGCAAGATGCATGATGCATTCCGTTCTAAAATTCTGCTACTCTCTCTTCAGTGAAGGTCTCCACGATGTCTTCTGCAATTTGAACCAAGGTGTCAGCTTGTTTCATCATTGCGTCACCGTTTACCTCTTCAAGCTGAGCCAACTGCTGAACGATGCCTTCAATTTCAATGAGAAATCGCAGAACTGAATCATTTGGTGGTTGAGTTTTTGCCCCTTCCTCGCGCAGTAGAATTTCGATAAAAGCTGGTTCTCCGAGGCTATAGTATATTGCTGTTCGAGCTTTTCTGATCGCTTCCAATACCAGACTGGGTGCCATGTATGGCATTTTTCTCGCTGCTTGAAGCTCAGCCTTTGCTTCGCGGAGGTATCTGAGAGCCCATCCCTTTCGGTAATAATCCATCATAAAACTCTTCTCATCTGTGTTCTCTATTCTTCGAGATCTTCATCATCCATGTCATCACTGGAAGATGCAGAATTGGCTGATGCCAAAGTGTGGGTGATATACCCAGCAATCTGATTCCGAATTCTCGATGTCGTGCCTTGCGTGAGAGCCTCGACCTTGCGTTTGTTTTCTTCAAAACTGCTTGAGAACTTATCTGGGTAACGTTCCATTAGTTCTCTACCTACTCTCTTGACTTGTTCGGTTTTCACTTTTCCCAAGTATTGAAACGACTCCGATTATCTTTGATGTCTGTTTCTGGTCCTTCATCCTTCGAATGGCCAGGAGCAATCTCAATAGGAGAAGAAGGTCCATTTAAGCTTACGCTTTAGGGATCGAGTTAGAATAACGGGAATTTCATTGATATTCGCAATTCATAAGAAATATTTAGGTGAGAAAGCAATTGGAACTCTGAGGTGGACTTGTGCCGGTTCCGCAGGTTAAGAAGGGCAAATGGTCGAAAGAAAGAGAGAGAACAAAATCTGGTAGATGGCGAAAAAAGCGGTCCGACGCTGATCAGCCTAGAGTTGGAAAGCATAGTCGCCTTAAATATGCTCTAGCTCTAATCGCATTAGTGATAGTGTTAATAGTTATTGTGTACCTGTTCTTCCCGGAACTGTTTGCATCAATTAATCCTTTCAGAACGGGGTTATGGCTGAACGCTGGTTTCTCTTTGCTAAATTAGTTTTATGCTGAAGAAACTCTCGAAGTTCTTAGCTATCTGCTCTGCCACATCGATTACTGTCATGCCCTTAACGTCTGCTATGGCTTCAACCACTGTTCGTATGAAGGATGGGCTTGTCAACTGACCTCTGTAGGGAAGTTTTCTGTAGGTCACAGGTCCATCTGTCTCCGTCAACAAGTTCGTTATCGGTACCTTCTTCACTACTTCGCGTATACCATTGGAGTATGCTACCGGCGGGCCTTCTGTAATGGAGTATCCGTGCTCTACAGCTTTGTACAATGCGCTCATGGGGTGACTGAACCAGTGCAATAGAATCCGCTTAAGATTGTATGAGGGTAACATTTCCACGATTTGGGCTGTGGTTCCACGCGAATGAATTATCACTGGTAGATCGAGTTCTTCAGCCAAATGCAACAATTTGTCGAAAACCGCGAGTTGCTTTTTCCAGGCGGCCTCATATTTGTAATCTAAACCAATTTCTCCTATCGCGGCAACGATTTTTCTCTCGCTATTTTCCTTAATCAGATTGATCGTGTTTTCAAGTTCATCTTCTTTTAATACACTCACATTCCACGGGTGAATGCCTAAGGCGGGAAAAACCAGATTGGGATATTTTTCTGCCAATCTGAGGTTTCCGTAACTCGTTTCCAGATCCATCGAATTCGAAACCAAGGCAGCAACGCTGGATTTTCTGGCTTCCAACACAAGTTTCTCAATATGTTCGCTGTATTCTTTGTCAGAAAGGTGAACATGCGCATCGATAAATCTCATTTCTTAGCCCCATAGCCGCCTATATTTTTGATTGCCTTATAGTTTTTTTCCCTTTGCCTATTTGCTTCTGCGATTAGCGCGTTAATTTTCATGTAATCTCGGTTTAGCCCCTCCGAGTCTTCCGTCTGAAGAAATATAAACGTGGAATATGGCTTTTTCACATGTTTAAACGATTCTAGAGGGTACTATCAACCGAAAAGCCTAAATACAGCTTTAAAAAGAAAAAGAACTAAGGAGAAGTCTTTATGACTGAATTAGAATTGGCGGTAGCTCCCATGCACAGGCTTTGTAAAAAAGCTGGCGCTGACAGAGTCAGTGAAGCTGCAGCAAAAGAGTTGGCCAAAGCACTTGAGGAAATAGGCGTCAAGATAGCAAGAGAAGCACTTGATTTCGCTATGCATGCCGGTAGAAAAACAATAAAATCTGAGGACATAGAAATCGCTGCCAAAAAAGTCATGGGAAAATAAACACCTTCCCTTCTCTTTTTTGTCTTGATCTCTATAGTCCACGCTAGTTCTCAAGAGACAGAAAAGATAGCACATTGATTGTCTACCTCACATCGGAATTAGGTCTTATGGAAAGTGACCTCCGTTCCATTACATCCAGTGTCTTTGAAATAGCATAGACATATGCTGCATCTCTACGAGGCAACTCGTAGGTCATTGAGGTTTTCACGACGTCCAAGTAAGCATTAATCATCCGTTTTTGAAGCCTCGCATAAACTTGACCAAGTTCCACTCTTCTCCCGCTCTATTTTGAAGCCAATCAAAATAACTTGCTGTGACTCCACCTGCGTTAGCGAGATATCCGGTAGAACATAAACCTCCTTGCCATTTAGAATTTTTCAGCTGCATATGAAGAACTAAAAAGCACCGTGAAGAACCCCACTTCACTTCAAACATAAAGGTGCGGGAGGTGGGATTTGAACCCACGAACCTCTACAGGATAGGAGCCTCAGTCCTACGCCTTTGACCATGCTTGGCAACCCCCGCGCTTGACAATTGATTGTTGTTTTGGTAATTTAGGGTTTTTCTGGGGGAAATTAATAGAAGAGGGCTTATATTAAAAGGCTTTACTTTCTACCTGAAAGAGTTCAGAGCTTGTTCAAGATCGTTGCCACATTGTTTTGGTTTTGTATCTGACCCGATAACGTGCTTTTCTCGAAATTGAATTTCTCTCAGCGTTGCGAAAAGAACAAGAGATTGTAAGGACCGTGATTATCGAACCGATGGGACTCGATTCAAGCGTTAATTGAATCGGCAAGTGCAGATTTGTAGGTGTCACACGTTTCGCTGGCACTTCTCTTATATCTTGCTTTTGCCAATTGTTCAACGAGGATAACTTGATGCAGCCTAAGTCGAAACAACCGCGCCCTAAAGAATGTGAGCAATGCGAAAACCGCAACACTGAAAGTTACTGTTGGAGCACAGAAAAACTGTTGGATACGCTCATGAGCAACTATTCCAACGCGGACGAAAACTGGATCGAGGCAGGATTGCCAAAACTCGTGGACAACGTCATGACGAATTATCAGAAGTTTGGTGGCATGGACCACATTGGAGGCAAAGATCTACCGTCAAAAGAGACAGTCGTAGAGGTTCTTGAAGAATTGTTCACGGTGCTTTTTCCAGGATACCTCGGCAAAGTGGAAGTCACCAAAGCGAACATCAGGTATTTTCTCGGGACCACCTTGGCTTCAATTTACACTCGGTTGACAATCGAAGTCGAGAAAAGCCTCAAGTACATATGCAGGAAAATCAGAGAATGCCCTGAAGACATTTGCCAGAAAAGAGCACAGGTCGTTGTTAGAGAGCTCTTGGAAAGGCTCCCTGAAGTGAGATCGCTTCTCAGTGGAGATATACAAGCGGCTTACGACGGAGATCCAGCAGCGGTAAGCAACGAAGAGGTAATTCTAAGCTATCCATGCGTCCTTGCGATCACAACTTATAGGATTGCACATGAACTCTACCTGCGTGGGGTCCCGCTTATTCCGAGGATAATGAGCGAGCATGTTCATTCTTTAACAGGCATTGATATACACCCTGGCGCCAAAATCGGCAAAAACTTCTTCATCGACCATGGCACGGGAGTAGTCATAGGCGAGACAACAGAAATCGGCGACAACGTGAAGCTCTACCAAGGTGTAACCTTGGGAGCGTTGAGTTTCCCGAAAGATGAGAAGGGGCGGATAATCAAGGGAAGAAAGAGACATCCAACTGTGGGGAATAACGTCGTAATCTATTCAGGCGCAACACTACTCGGAGCTGAAGCCGTTGTTGGCGACGACGTTGTCATAGGCGGAAACGTGTGGATAACCAGTAAAGTTGCCCCAGGCACGCGAATAACAATCTCTTCTCCCGAGCTCAAATATAAAAAGAAGAAACAATTAACGAAGAAGGCTTAAGACGCAGCACTCTAAACCCTGTCTTTTTTCATTGCTGCGGGCAAATCCCCTGAGCCTAGAGCAGGCGGAAGTTCTCCTTCACAGTTGTCAATACCACATGAGTATTTGTTCTCTCTATGTACGGCAAAGCCAGAAGAGTCTTTGTAAATTTGCCTAGATCCTCCCGACTCCTAAATTTAGCAATTATGATAGCATCAGTCAATCCGGTGACATCATAAACTCCGCACACATTCGGGATTCTGGCTATCTCACTTTCCGTCTCAGTTAGCCTGCCCTTTGATACCGTGATCTCCGTAACAACTGTCAATTCGTAGCCGAGTTTTTCATGATCTAAGAGCACAGAGTAACCCTTTATGACGCCTTCATCTTCCATCTTCTTTATCCTCGAAAGTACAGTGCCAACCGAGACGCCCACGTTCTTAGCTATCTGTCTGCTTGAAAAACGCGCGTCTGTCAAGAGACCTTTTAGGATTTTCAGGTCGGTTTCATTTAGATCCATTTCTCATGCTTCCTGCACGATTTTGCAGTTAAACCAATCTTTTTGGAACACTCTTTTATAAGTCGGCTAAATATGTTTATATGTATTTAGTTTTCTGAGCACAGAGTGAACTTCTGATTTATCGCAGACAGACTGATGAAGGCGGAGTGACATGCAATTCACAAACCTCGGTGTTGAAGACTAAATTGACATCGACATGATAGCAAAATTAAATTACTGCGACAAGCCCCTTAGGCGTGAGCCAAACCGAGATGCAGGTCAAATACGATACTATACTCGTTATAGATTTCGGCGGGCAATATTGTCACCTAATAGGCAGAAGGGTTAGAGAATACGGTGTCTACTCAGAAATCGTTCCACAAGACGTGACCCCGAAGGAGATAGAAAGCCTAAGAGAGAAGTTTAACATTAAGGGTTTGATCCTTTCAGGTGGTCCATCAAGCGTCTATGAACCAGACGCTCCAAAACTCGACTCGCGGATTTTTGAGTTAAGACTGCCTATAATGGGATTATGTTATGGGCATCAACTCATAGCCCAATTTTTCAAAGGAAACGTAAAGCCAGCCATCTGCAAGGAATACGGTTTAGCTAATGTCACAATAGACAAGCC
>CAYSOZ010000065.1:0-6849 GCA_964432815.1 uncultured Candidatus Bathyarchaeia archaeon | reverse complement strand
GAACACGAGGCTGTAACCCCACAAAGCCCAGACTATGCTTATTATCGCGAATATTACAAGACACTGTACTATTGTAGAAACCAAGTTTTTCTTTCGCACTAAACCTGCGTAAAAGAAACCTAGAGCGGGGGTCATTAACATGACAAGAGCGGTCGCTGTCATTAACCATGATACGTTTCCTGGTTCTATTGTCGACATTTCATATTCCTCTCCGAACGTATGTTTATATTATTTAGCTTTTTCTGTGCATGTGTCACATGGAACTATTTAAAAACTATCCATATGAAACATATAGAAAGGTACAAAATAGTCAATTGTCCAATAGACTCGAAATAAATACAGGTTTATTTCAATTTTCAGCTTCAAGAGCCTGCAACACTGTAAAATCGTCAAAAAAGGTGACTCGATGAAAACGAGAACGGCAAACCAGCAACAAGTGCTGACGCAAAAAGATTACACTAAAAAACACACCGTGTTTACGCAGGATAACAAAAACCACACCATTAGTTTATTCCAAAGATGTTGAAACTCGGCATTACAGGCTGCAGCTTGACATAACAACCTCAATCATAGCGCAGGCCAGTATCCCTATAACTTTCAAGGAATTTCATGATTTTAAACGAAAATGTACTAAAACCAGATAAAGCGCTCTCTAGTCTTTCTTAGCACAGAGGGAAGAGAACATAGGCTGCGGCGTCTTCGGAGCCATAAACTTCAACGAACAACCAGTCTTCTCATATGTATACTGGGGTCTCCGCTCCCTGAACCATCGAGGCCACCAATCACACGGTTTCTTGACCTACGATGAAGGTAGGTTTAACGCGCACAAGAACCTGGATTTGGTGCCCAAGATCAAAAGCAAATCCATTCAGGAGTGGGTTAGACGACTGCCTGGAGACATCGGGATAGGCAACGTTAGGTATACTACGAGCGGCAAATGTGACGAAGAATCCATAATTCAAGGCACACAACCAGTACTGGTCTCTATTGACGGAATTGAATTAGCATTATCTTTCAACGGTAACATCGTCAACACCCTTCAACTGTCGCAAGAAATGACCCAACATATCCCCAACTTCTCCTGCTCCTGCGACTCAGATTTAGTTGCCAACAAACTCCTTTTGGAGCTAAGGAGAAGCAAAGATCTGAGATCAGCAGTTGAGTCTGTCATTAACGGTCTCGATGGCGCATTCTCTGTTATCGGCATTACAGGCACCGGCGAGTTTTTCGCTTTTAAAGATCCGCACGGGATAAAACCCCTCTGCGCAGGACATAGCCCAGAAGGGTTGACATTCGCTTTCTCATCCGAGACTGTCGGCTTGGACATAAACGGGCTTATCCGCGATTTTGAACTGGAGCCTGGAGAACTCGTCACCGTCTCCAAGAAAGGTTTCTACAGACAAGAAATAATCCGAAACCCCTGCAAAGCTTTTTGCGCCTTCGAATTCGCTTACTTTGCAAGACCGGACTCACGATTCAACGGTAAGTACGTCTACGAGATTCGCGAAGCCTTCGGCAGAAACATAGTGAAGGAATTTCCCGAGATCGTCAAAAATGCCGACATAATTCTGTCAGTCCCTGAAACCGGTGATGATCCGGCTATGGGAGTGCATGAAGAATCTGGCTTGAGATGGGAACGCGCTAGTCGCCGACACCGCTACGTCACAGAACGTGCATTCATTCTTCTGAATAATGAACGGTACTCGACAATAGATCGCAAGGTAAACATTCTTGGCTCAAAGGTGGAAGGCAAAAGGGTCATTGCTGTCGAAGATAGCATCGTCAGAGGAGATACCACAAAAATAATCATAGAGAAACTCCGAAAATCAGGCGCAAGGAAAGTCTATATGTTTGTCACGTTTCCTCGGATTATTGGACCCTGTCTATATGGCATTGATATGGCAACATATGGTCAACTGATAGGGTCTCGCCACAACGACGAGGAAATAGGAAAACTAATCGGTGCAGATTCCGTATGCTACCAATCGATTGAAAACCTAGTTGAATCCACAGGATGCAAACGCAATGAGTTGTGTCTAGCCTGCATCACGGGCGAATATCCAACACCCCTGGCGCAGAGGATGGCGGATGAAATGAAGGCTAAATTCCTCCAAGGCTACACTGAAAACAATAGAATTTACGAGACTGACAGCGTATTCCACGATTCGCAGCCAAAAAGGTAAGTTAACTAATCCACTATGTTAACTCTCCAAGCAGGTCTGACCTATAATGGATAAAGCTGGTGTTTTCATACTTTCATGTGTACCATAAGCTTTTTCTCACCAGATTTTCCAAGGAAGTTGGTCCATATACTCATTTAGCGAAAGGATAGTCGTTCCGTTGTGCTGCTGCAGCACCTTTACAAGCGCAAATGCCAGCTCCAAGTTCACAATAACGGGAACATTGAATTCTACGGCATGTCTACGAATTGCGTAGCCATCAGTTAGGACATCCGTAAAGGTATTCTTTTTGTTTGGCAAAGGCACGTTAATCACCAAGTCTATTTTGCGTTGCTTTAGGTAGTCGAGAATGTTTGGGTCCGCCGCTTCCTTCACCTTATAGAGTGTAGTCACAGGTACATCAGCTGTTCGCATCACGTCCGCTGTGTTTTTCGTCGCGTATATCTTAAAACCCATCTTCTTGAAGGCCTTTGCCAGAGGTATTGCCTTTTGCTTCAGTTCCTCACCACCGACCGTAATGAGAACAGCGCCTCCCTGAGGGGGCATGCAAAACTCGGCCGATTGAAGCGCCTTTGAGAAGGCATCCGCAAAGTTTTCACCCGGACAAGCCACCTCGCCGGTGCTCAGCATCTCAACGCCAAGAACTGGGTCGGCCCCGCTGAGGCGCATGAAACTGAATTGAGGAACTTTCACCCCTACGTGTCTAATCGGTGGCAGTTCGCAGGATTTCAGTTGATCGAACTTCTTGCCCAGCATTGCCTGGGTAGCTAATTCGATGAGGTTTACGCCACGAGTTTTGCTAACAAACGGCATTGACCGTGAAGCGCGCAGGTTGCACTCAATAACATACACTTCGTCATCCTTAACTAGATACTGTATGTTGAAGGGCCCCAGTATTCTCAGGGCCTTGACGATTTTTTGAGTGGTCTCTTCAACTTTCTTTTCCACTTCAGTTGAGAGTGTTTGAGGCGGGATGCTCATAGTAGCGTCCCCGCTGTGCACTCCCGCATATTCTACGTGTTCAATAATAGCACCTAAGAGGCAGGTTTCACCGTCTGAAACGCCGTCTTCTTCGACTTCCTTGGCTTCTAGAATAAATTTGGAAATCACCACAGGCATGTCACGGGAGACCTTTGCAGCCAATTTTAGATAGTTTTCCAAGGCCGTCCCATTGTAGGCTATACGCATTGCCGAGCCCGACAGAACGTAACTGGGACGTACGAGAACGGGATAGCCAATTTTTTCCGAGAACAGCTTTGCTGACTCGATAGAAGAAAGTCTACTCCATCTCGGTTGGGGTATGTCCAACCGATCCAGCAACTCGCTGAATTTGCTGCGATCTTCAGCAAGATCGATGTCTTCTGCTCGTGTTCCTAGAAGTTTGATGCCCATTTTTGCTAACTTGAGGGCCAAGTTGTTGGGAATCTGGCCACCGACGCTGGCAATCAACCCCATCGGATTTTCCTTTTCGTAGATATCGAGAATCCTTTCCGTCGTTAGCTCCTCAAAGTATAGCTTGTCGGAGATATCGTAGTCTGTGGAAACGGTCTCTGGGTTATAGTTCAACATGATAGCTTCTTGAATTCCGTTCTTCTTTAGCGCCCAAATGGTGTTAACGCCACACCAGTCGAATTCGACACTAGAACCTATTCGGAAAACGCCTGCACCAAGAACGAGAACCTTGGTTTTTCCTTTGCTGAATTCTATGTCATCTTCATCCCCGCCGTAAGTGAGATAGAGATAGTTGGTACGGGCAGGCCATTCAGCCGCTAAGGTGTCTATCTGCTTGACCGCGGGAACGATGTTTGCGGTTTTCCGGAACAGACGCACTACTAGCTCAGAGATGTTCATACAGATAGCTATCTGTTCATCCGAAAAACCTATCCGTTTAGCTTCCCGCACTGTCTCCACTGCTACGCTGTCCTTCAGCTGAATTTCACGCAATCTGGTTTCCATATCGATGATATTTTGGATTTTATGTAGAAAGAATGGGTCTATACCGCTTAGCTGGTAAATCTCGTCTGTCGAGAGTCCCATTTTAAGGGCTTTAACCGTCTTAAAAAGCCTATCATCGGTTGGATTCGCTAGCACATCCTTAATGCTTTCCACAGGTTCAGGTTCTGAGTCTTCCGGGTTGCACACCAAGCCAAGTTTGCCTATATCGAGCATGCGTACAGCTTTTTGTAGCGCTTCTTCAAAGCAGCGTCCTATTGCCATGACTTCTCCTACGGAGCGCATTTGGGGACCTATGTGGCGGTCCGCGTTTTTGAACTTCTGCAGATCCCATCTCGGAATCTTGATGGTTATGTAGTCTAAAGCTGGTTCGAAACAAGCGGTTGTGACTTCAGTGACTTTGTTGATAAGTTCTGGAAGCAGGTAACCTATGGCGAGTTTGGTGGCTACGTACGCAAGGGGATAACCCGTTACTTTACTAGCTAAGGCAGAGCTTCGGGACATTCGCGAATTGACTTCTATTACCCGATGCTCTTCTGACTTAGGGTGCAAAGCCCACTGGATGTTGCACTCGCCCACTATGCCTAAGGCTCGTATAGCACTCAAAGAGGTAGAGCGAATCAGGTGGTATTCCCGATTAGTCATTGTCTGCGATGGGGCCACGACAATCGAGTCACCTGTGTGCACGCCCATGGGGTCAAAGTTTTCCATGTTACAGACGATGAGGGAGTTGTCAGCATAATCTCGCATAACCTCGTATTCTACTTCCTTCCAGTGGCCGACATACTCTTCCACGAGAACCTGGCTGAGTCTACTCTGTGCCAAAGCCAGGGTCACAATATCCTTGAGATCTGAAGCGTTATACGCGACGCCTGCGCCCTTACCGCCAAGAGTATAGGCGACTCGAACCATAACTGGGTATCCAATTTCGCTAGCGGCTTCAAGCGCACCATGAACTGTTGTTGCAGCTCTGCTGTTTAGAGGTGAAACCTTTGCCTTGAGCATTGCTTCTCTGAATCGTTCTCGGTCTCCTGTGTCCTCAATCGCTTGGACTGGAGTACCAAGCACTCGCACCTTGTACTTTTCCAATATACCTTTCTTCGAAAGTTCAATACCGCAGTTCAGCGCCGTCTGACCACCGAATCCCAAAAGAACGCCATCTGGTCTCTCTTTTTGAATGACTTTTTCAACGTACTCGGGCGTTACAGGGAGAAGATAGACTCTCGAAGCAAGCTTTGGATCTGTCTGGATAGTGGCAATGTTAGGGTTTACTACGATAGTTTCTATGCCCTCTTCCCTGAGAGCTTTGATGCACTGGCTTCCAGAGTAGTCGAACTCGGCAGCTTCGCCAATTTTTATTGCGCCGCTTCCAAGAACTAGCACTTTCTTGATCCATTCGAGTTTCGGCGTTTCATGCAACCTCCATGTTGTTCTTAAACATGTCGAATAGGAATTCGGTGTCATAAGGTCCTGGCGAGGCTTCTGGATGCCACTGAACAGCAAAGACTGGGTTGTTCCTGTGTCGGACCCCCTCAATAGTCTTATCATTGGCGTTAATGAACCAGCATTCCAAGGTTGTCTTTCCTAAGCAATTTACATCGATTGCATACCCGTGATTTTGCGTGGTGATGTAGCAGCGCCCTGTCTTCAGGTCGAGTGCAGGTTGATTTTGGGCGCGGTGTCCGAACTTGAGCTTGTAAGTGTCGCCTCCCTGAGATAGTGTCAGTATTTGAGCGCCTAGGCAGATTCCCATAAGCGGCACTTTTTCAACGAGTTCTCCAGTGGTCCTTATGGTTTTGATGCAGTTTTTCGGGTCTCCAGGGCCGTTGCTGAGGAAAATGCCGTGAGGTTTATATTCGAGAATTTCTTTCGCCGAAAAGTCATAGGGTACTCTTATGACGTCGACGCCGCGTTTGAGAAGGTTTCTTAATATGCTGTTCTTGAGCCCACAGTCTATTAACGCAACTGTTCTCTTGCCGTTCACTCTATAATGAACTGGTTCTGTAACCGACACTTCTCTGACAAGATCCCTAGCATTAGGGTCAGTAACTTGTTTGACCTCATCAAGTAACGCATTAAGGTCAGGTTCTTGACCTTCCTGGCAAACTTCAAGAATGCCAAGCATTACGCCATGGGTTCGCAGTTTCTTGGTGAGGCGTCTTGTGTCGATTCCGCTTATTCCCGGAACGTTCTCGTCCTGCAGCCACTTGTCCAGAGTCCGTGTAGAATTCCAATGATGTGGCTCAGTGCAGAGTTCATGGATTATCAAGCCGGAGGTTTGGATGTGGTCTGATTCAAAATAGAGTGGAATACCAAGGTTTTGCTCGTATGGGGGAACACCGTAGTTGCCAACAAGGGGGTAAGTCAACGTTAAAATCTGCCCCTTGTAGGAAGGATCTGTTAAGGCTTCTGGGTATCCAACCATAGAGGTTGAAAAAACTACTTCTCCAGCTATTTTGCGAGTGCCCCCGAAACCTTTTCCGATGAAGAAGGTGCCGTCTTCCAAAACCAGAACCGCTTTTTTTGTTTTTTGGGACTTGAGTTCTTGGTTCAAAGGGACATTATTCCTTTCAGGTGTATTACGTGTATAATTTTTCGTAGGGCCGCTTAGAAACGGGTGTTATCTTGTAGAACTGTTTGCACATAATCTCAGAAAAGCTGTTGCCGAAATATCCGCAGAATTCACGGACCAAGGTTTCGATGACACGTATGTCAC
>CAYSOZ010000064.1:0-7056 GCA_964432815.1 uncultured Candidatus Bathyarchaeia archaeon | reverse complement strand
CCGATAGTTCGTTTTTTCTTTTTTCCTGTTCTCGGAGGAGATGTTATCTTGACGAAGAATGAGAGCAGGTTTCATGAATCTTTGCAGAAGTGGTTTGCAGGCGCTGAGAAGGTCGTCATAGCGGGCATCGGAAACCCAATACGTATGGACGATTTTGTGGGCGTGAAGATTGTGAAGAACTTGGAAGGCAAGGTTTCAGACGGGGTTCAGCTCATTGAATGTGAAACCGTTCCAGAAAGCTTTCTCGAGACTATAATAGAATTTTCTCCCACGCACGTTCTCTTGATAGATGCTGCTGTATTGGGATTTGAACCAGGTGATTTCCACCTTGTGGACCCGGAGAGTGTTGCAGATGTTCCCGCCGTGACCACACACATGCTCCCCCTTCGCATTTTCTGCGAATACATTACGAAGATGACACGCGCAAAAATATCTCTGCTATTAATTGAGCCAGAAAAAACAGACTTCGGGGAAGGGTTGACCCAAAAAGTCGGGGAAGCCTCAGACAGAATCACCGAAATCCTGCTCGAATTGTTCCACGTTTAAACTGACTCTGTATATCTTCAAATACTCAGAAATACTGCTTCAGGTGTATTCTCTGAATGTATGGCTGCATTTTGTGCAGCGGAAAAATTGAGTTGAAGATTCATCGCCTCCGCGGGTCTGCACTTGCCAGACATATACAAGATTGTTCCCGCATTTAGGGCATTCAACCTTAAGAGTTGGCATTGTATTGATCTTTTGTTCCTCTTTACCTATGACGGTTACTAATTGCTTGATATCGTGTTTGATGATCTTGCCTGTTTTTGGGCTGATTTTCTCATCTGTTATTTGTAGTTTGCACCCGCATTTCGAGCAAATGAGTATTTCTTCATTCTGCTTCTTGGCTGTAGTCTTCTTGGGCATGAAAAGAGAACCACATTCTGGACAAAACTCCATTGCAAAACCTCATTTTCTTCTCTGAGACTAATCTGATATTGCTTGAAGGGATACTTGGATAAAATATAAGTCTTTCCAAGAAAGCAAGTCGTTGTTACTTGGGCGGGAAGCGAAAATGCCCCTTAATGAATGATTGGTCACATTCTTCGAGTAAAGTATTTACAGAGACCGTGATAAAGTTAAATAGAGTTCTGCCTTCTAAAACTAAAACCTAACAGACACACTCGTTTCAAACGGAGAGGGATAAGAGAAAAAAATGAAGATTATTCTTGGTCCTGCTTCGACCGAACTTGGCGAAAAAATCTCAGAGTTGACGAGTCTGGAAAAAGTCGGCGTTGCACAACGCACGTTCCCAGACGGCGAATCGTATATCCGGCTGCTAGGCGATGTGCAGAACGAACACGTGATAATCGTGCAAACCACAAGTGCTCCACAGGACACGCGAATCATGCAGTTGGCTTTTATCGCTAACGCAGCAAAGAGAAATGGCGCCAGAAAAGTCACAGCCATTGTGCCATATCTCGCCTATGCTCGTCAAGACAAGACTTTCTTGCAAGGCGAAAACATAAGCGTCGTAACTATTTCAGCGATGCTACATGTGGCAGGTGTTGATGCTTTGGCCACGGTAAATGTACATGCTGAAGATGCTCTAAGAAGGTTCCCGTTTCCAGCAAAAAACCTCAGTGCAATCCCAATTTTAGCCAAATATTTCGTAGAGAAAGGGTACAAGGGAGCTTTTGCTCTAGCCCCAGACAAAGGCGCCATGTACATCGCGGAACAAGCACAAAAGATCTTAGGTGGCGACGCAGGACACCTCGAAAAACAACGTGATCGTCATACTGGACAAACAAGTCAGACAGCCCTCAACATTGATGTCAAAGATAAGACTGCCATAATCTTCGATGACATAATCAGCACAGGAGGCACAATCGTGGGCGCGGCAAAGATTCTGAGAGAGCTCGGGGCAATACGAGTTTTTGCTGCCTGTGTGCACCCTCTCCTGATAGGAGACGCTGAAAAGCGAATACTAGATGCAGGGATCGTGGAAATTGTCGGAACCGACAGCGTTTCAAGCAACACCAGCAAAGTTACTCTTGCACCCTTGCTGGCCAAAGAATTGCAGGCGCTAAAAAGTGGGTAGACTATTCTTCCTGCTTTCAGGCGAAAATGAAACCCTTCCCACAGCCGAATTAACGGCTATACTTGAAGCAGAAAATATCCCTTTTAATAACAGAGAAAAACTCGACCAACTTGTCAGTCTGGAATCAGATGTAAAAAGCACAGAAGCTGTTCACTGTAGGTCGGCGTATACGATGATGAGTGCCATTGAGCTTTTCGCGTGCGAAGCTGAGGGAGCTAGGATTATGGAAATGATTGAAAAAACAGACTTAAAGGCGGTCTTAGGCGCTGGAGAAAGCTTCGCCGTTCGCGTCAAGCGTATAAAAGAATATGCACCACAACTCGGTACAGTACCTCTGGAGGCAGAACTTGGCAAACGCATACTCCAAAAAGTGCCGGAAGCCAACGTGAACCTCAAAAGACCTGACAAAACCTTCATCGGCGTCTTGACGAACGACTATCTATTTTTCGGCTTGAAACAGACGGAGATTCAGACCAAAACCTATTCCGAACGTAGGCCTCGAAAAAAGCCTTTCTTCCATCCGTCAGCGATGCCCTCAAAACTTGCGCGTTGCATGGTGAATCTCGCCCGAGCTAGAGCAGATGACATGTTGTTAGATCCTTTCTGCGGAACAGGGAGCGTCCTGATCGAGGCCTCTTTCATAGGTTGCAGAGTTCTTGGCCTGGATATCCAGCGCCGAATGGCCGCGGGATGCCGCAGGAATCTCAAACACTTCAGCGTTATTCCTGAGGGTTTAGTGATCGCTGATTCTATGAAGCTGCCGTTGACGCATGTGGATTGTTTGGTTACCGACCCGCCTTATGGAAGATCAGCATCAACCATGAAGTCCACGACGAAGCATATCGTTGAAAGGGTTTTAGACTCAGCTTGGCCTCTTATGCATAAAGGGCAAAGAATTTGTATAGCTTCGCCGAAAACACTGAACATCGCAAAGATAGCCACTGAATTGGGGTACAAACACTTGGAATCTCACTTCGCTTATGTCCACAGAACACTTACAAGGGAGATAGCAGTTTTCCAAAAAACATGAGGGCAGAACTTTGAGTATGCGCGTTATTTTCTTAGGAACAGCAGGAAGCGTTCCAACACTGAAACGAAGTCTACCCGCTGTGATTGTTCAGCGCAAGAATGAGCAGCTGATGTTCGACTGCGGTGAAGGTGTCCAGCGACAAATGCTGAGGGCCAAGACGGGTTTTCACAGAAAAATGAAAATATTCATTTCACATATGCATGGAGATCACATTCTAGGTTTGCCTGGATTATTGCAGACCATGGCTCTGATGGACAGGCAATGGAAACTTCAAGTTTACGGCCCTGAAGGAATAGCGCACTTTCTACAATGCGTTAAGGAGACGCTACAGTTTGGTCTGACGTATCCTGTTGAAATTTACGAAGTATATGGTCCAGGCGTCATCTGCAAAGAGAGAGAATACGTTGTTGAGGCTGTTATGTCAAACCATGTTACGAAAAGTTTGGCATATGCTCTTGTAGAAAAGCAGAGGCCGGGAAAATTCTTTCCCGAAAAAGCCAAAGCGCTCGGCATTCCTGAAGGCGATCTTTGGTCAAAACTGCAGCATGGAAGCAGAATAGAGCTACAGAACGGGATAACTGTTAAACCTGAAGACGTTATGGGGCCCATGCGTAGGGGCCGAAAAATTGTTTACACAGGAGACACAAGACCGATTAAGGGGTTTACCAGATTTGCTTCTGGCGCAGATCTTGTTATACACGATTCTACTTTGGATGACACGCACGCTGAAAAAGCTGCCGAGGATGGCCACTCAACACCGAGTCAGGCAGCTCATGAAGCTTTTAAAGCTAAAGCTAAGCTGCTTGTGCTGAATCACATCAGCGCCAGATATGCGGATGCAGAGTTGCTGCTTGAGCAAGCAAAAAAAGTTTTCAGAAACACAATTGTGGCGGAAGACTTTTTGGAGTTGGACTTGCAGCTAGTAGACGACTAAGAGAGCAATTGTTTTAGTTTTTGGAGGCTTTCTTGAACTCGCTCAACTGATTCGATAATTAAGGTCTTGTCATAGGCAATGTCTTTTAGAGTCTGTGCAAATTGATTCCAGTCGATTTTGCCATAGCCTAATCCCAAATGCTGATCGTTCTCTCCTACGTTGTCGCTGATGTGGATTTCCACAATTTTGTCAGGCAGGTTTCTCAGGAAGGCTTCTGTATGTCCCTCGAGATTTGCGTGTCCAACATCGAGTACGATGCCTATGTCGTTCAGCTTTGTTTCTTTGTAGAATTTAGTGAAGTCTTCCGGGCTTTTCATTATGAACCCGTATTTTTGGGGCAAGTTTTCAAAGGCTATGTTTACCCCATATTCATCAGCGGTTCTGTGTATTGCTCGTATGCTTTCAGTGTTTTGTATCCATTCTTTTCCTGGGTAGAACATGCTTACACCCGTCAGGCTTCCGGGATGAAAAACCCACAGCCTCGCATCTAAAGCGTTTGCGAAGGCGATTGATTCTTCGAGTCTTCTCAGAGCGGCGTTAAGAATAGTCTTGGATGGTGAAGCTATGTTTATGTCGGCGAAGGGTGCATGTACTGTGTACTTTAGAGCTTTAGATTCAGCAATGTCTTTAAGTGCTGCAACTCTTTTTTTGCTCAAAGCGTGAAAACCTTCGTCTACAATTTCAACATAAGGCGTTTTCACAGCAGCTAATCTCTTAATCATCTTACTGAATGGCTCTGCCATGCAATAGAGCATTGAGAGTCCAATAATAGGCTTGGGCATTCATCTTCTTCCTTTGAAATTACCGGAGTTCTACCATTGCATTCGCGCTTAATAACCTGCTCTGATGTCGAGCTGTAAAATACATGTTGGTTGACTTTTGTCCTTCGTTCGTACTTATAAGCCTGTTTTTCATTTTCTTTTTCAAAAAGCGAAACTGGCAACTTAAAATGGCGACATTGATGGAGCTAATTGGCGTTCTGGTTGGCTCTTTTTTGGTAAACCTTATTCCTTTCGCTGGACCTTCCAATCTTTTCATAGCCTCCACAGCGGCCTTGACCGTGCAAGCTGATCCTTTTACAATTGGTTTTCTTGTTGCATTAGGCGCAACCACAGCAAAAAGCATACATTACATAGTAACTTTCTTCATCGGTAAACATATTGGCGAAAAACGTAGAAGAGCCATTGACGCTAACGCCTTGAAAATCAAACGTTGGGCTTTTCCTCTCCTATATATTGCGGCAGCCTCTCCAATTCCTGATGAACCCTTGGTTATACCTCTCGGTCTAATGAAATACAGTCCCGTGAGATTTTTCACCGCTTTCTTTTTGGGTAAGGTTTCAATAACCATTGTTGGCGCTTTTTTGGGAACTTGGACGGAGAGTGTATTATCGCCTTTGTTAAGCCGAGAAGCCATGATAATATTATCGGTCATTCTCACAGTGATAATGACAATTGTTTTGCTAAAAGTAGACATCGGCAAAATAATTGAGAGAGTTTTCAAAAAGAAAGAGGGACGTGCTCAATCGGAAGAAGAGCAGAGGGTTAGAGTAACTTGATAATCGCCATTGAAACATTCAATGCAATGTCATTTTGAGGGAGTCATATGCCAGAAAAACAGCAAAGACACATTTTGAAGGCAAAAGAGGCAAGACTAATCATAGACGAGGTTTCTAAAAGGCTGAAAACTGACGTGGAAGAACTGATAGGTGAGAAAGCGAAATTCGAGATTGCAAAGACAGATTTGGGTGATTTCTATTTCGTAAATGGGAGACCTCTTTTCTTTGGAATCAGTGGGAAGATACTGCCCACCCTATTCTTTACGGAACTTTTCGGTCAGATGCCTAGAATCGTTGTGGATATGGGCGCAATTCCCTATGTTTGTAAAGGTGCCGATGTTATGGCGCCCGGCATCGTACGCATTGAAGGTGAATTCAGCGTGGGCGACCTCGTTCTGGTCGTTGACGTGAAACATAGCAAAATGCTTGTTCTAGGCGAAGCTCTTTATGATGCAGAAAACGCTAGAAAAGTAGAGAAAGGCGCTGTTGTCAAAAGCTTACACTTTGTCGGCGACAAGACTTGGGATACAGCCAAGACGCTTGCTTGATTATCGCTTCTTATGGCAACGATCGGTTTTCCTATCAGTCAACGTTGCTTACCGTCTAAGTCTCAGTAACCTCCCTCTTCGAAGGTCTCTTTAAGCCGCAAGAAATTCGAAAATCAACTGTAAATGCCTCTTATCCGCTCGGAACGGGCTTTCCAAGCACGATTTAAAGTTTATATAGGAATAAACCTCTGTTTCAACAGCTTAACATTACTATCTTCAGGAGGATTCTGTATGAGTGAAATTCAGTTACGAGTTGGAGACGCAAGGCAGAGAGACGTCGGAAGGGGCATAGCACGCATAGACCAAAGAACGATGCAAAAACTAGGAATTAGCGCAGGCGACGTAATAGAGATAATCAATAAACGAACAACCTCAGCGATAGCTTGGCCCGCTTACAGCGAAGACCAAAATCGCGACATAATAAGAATAGACGGATTCACAAGAAAGAATAGCGGAGTAGCTATAAACGAATTTGTCGTAGTACGCCCGGCGAAGGTAAAAACTGCGCTTGCCATAACACTTGCACCGGTTGACATGAGACTGAATGTTGACGATGACTTCACAAACTTTGTCAGAAATCGTCTCATGGAGCGCACACTGGTCGAAGGCGATACGACTTTGGTGATGATGCTCGGGCATGCCATTCCCTTTACAGTCACCAAAACACGCCCGCACGGAATCATAAAAGTCACAGCCGAGACGAGACTCACAATTCTGAACGAACCCGCCCCCGAGTCTAAAGGCCTGCCCAGAACCACATATGAAGACATAGGAGGATTGCACGAGGAAATTCAACGCGTTCGCGAAATGGTAGAACTTCCATTGAGGCATCCTGAACTTTTCCAGCGGCTTGGAATAGAACCACCCAAAGGCGTACTGCTTCATGGTCCGCCAGGATGCGGAAAA
>CAYSOZ010000063.1:0-7140 GCA_964432815.1 uncultured Candidatus Bathyarchaeia archaeon | reverse complement strand
GGACTTCCCCAGCCTATATCCATCCATAATAAAAGTATGGAACCTCGGATATCAATCCATCCTCTGTCAACACCCAGAATGCCGAACCAATATCATACCCGGCACACCTCACTGGGTCTGCACCAAAGAACGGGCTTTGGAAAGCCTTCTCATAGGTTCCCTCAGAGACCTGCGTGTGCGATGGTACAAACTCAGGTCTAAAGACAATACGTTACCTAAAGAATTACGAAGCTGGTACAAAATCGCTCAAGGCGCGCTAAAAGTGATCTTAAACGCCAGCTACGGCGTCTTTGGCGCCGACAGCTTTGACCTTTACTGTCCACCAGTAGCGGAAGCCACAGCCGCTATCGGGAGACACAGCATAACCCAAATACTCAATCACGCAGAATCTCTGGGAATTCAAGTCCTTTACGGAGACACTGACAGCCTCTTCATCAAGAACCCATCAAGAGAACAAATTGAAGAGTTAATCCACTGGACTGAACATGAATTGAGAATGAGTATAGACATGGAAAAAGTCTACAGATACGCAGTTTTCAGCAGTCGAAAGAAGAATTACCTTGGAGTTCTTGAAGACGGATCCGTCGATGTAAAGGGACTGACGGGAAAGAAAAAACACATTCCGTTGTTCATCAAAAACGCATTCAACCAAATGAAGGACAGACTGGCGCAGGTCAAGAACCCAACGGAGTTCGAAAAAGCAAAAAAAGACATCGCGAACATAGTTCGGGAACGCTATACTCGCCTTAAGAAAAGGGAGTGGGAGAACCTTGAAGAGCTTGCTTTTCACGTAGTTTTAGGCGAAGAACTCAATCGCTACACAAAGACGACGCCGCAACATGTCAAAGCAGCGAAAATACTCGAAGAGAACCGCGTCGAAATCAGAGCTGGCGACTTGATAAGCTTCGTCAAAACCATAAGAGAACCCCATGTAAAACCAGTTCAGCTAGCCACGAAAAACGAGGTCGACGTTGACAAGTACGTAGCATACCTGCACTCCACGTTCGACCAAGTTCTGGATGCGTTAGGCTTAAGCTTCGACGAAATCATAGGATTAACGAAATTAGAAAGGTTCTGGTCATAGCTACTCTGTTTCCAAAGTCTTTAGGCCTCGAGATTTCAACGGCCCAAGAATATGCGGACGGCTAAGAGTCAAAAGCAAAATGTATCCTATAGCAGCGACAGCAATAAGACTGCTAATGGTTATGCTTATGATCATTCCTACCCACGCTGGCAATGTACCGAAAATATCCGGCGGTGGAAAGAACCACCACAGATAACCACCCACGATCACACCTATCGGGAGAGCACCCACAACGCACGCAAGGAACCTGCGTTTTCTAAGCAACATTACCACTAAAGCTGCCACTAGATTTGCTACAGGACCCAAAATAACATCAGGGGCTCCGAGGAAATAATAGGCATTAGTCACGAAACAACCCAAAGTGACTCCGCCGATTACAGGCCAACCGAATAGAGCTGCCAAAGCGATCAAAGCATCAGCAACTCGAAGCTGAACAGGCCCATACGTAAATACCGGACTTCCAACAACAAATAATTCAAGAATATTTATCACAACATACAAAGCTGCGAATATAGCAGTTGAAGTCAAATCTCGACTATCGAATCTCACTCTTTTACCTCCCACTCCGGGATTTGTTTAGCAGCGGAACGGGTGGAGGTCCACCTACCCGCCAATATGTCATTATCCACCGTCACATTTCTTATTAAAGCTTGTTAAGCGACTCCATGTTCTCTGAAGAATTAAGAATCACAAGAATACAGTCGAATGATCATAAAAGTCTCGCGAACGCCGCGATCACAGCGATCACAGTGGAGACGACAAAAATCAAAGATATGAGGGCAACTAGTTTGCGTTCTGTTAGAGGTCTTCGATACGCGATGAGTGTGACTAGGCTTCTCCTGTGATCTGACACAAGTTTTTTGCCGTCAAATGAGAGGCTGGCTCTCTTCTTTAAGATTAGAATCGACAAAAGTATTAGCGTCGAGTTGAGAACATATGGGAGTATCGAAATCAGCAAACCTAATTTTAGATCTGAAATCACTGCAAACGAGGCAATGGTCATACCGATGGCAAACGACCCCGTGTTTCCGACGAAAATCTTACCTTTCACGTTTAGAGCGAAGAGTATGAGCCACAGAATGTAAGGTCCGATCAGGAGAATCTGAGAAGATAAAGAGGACATCGATAGGAGCCCGAGCAGAACAATGGCCGGACAGAGTGTCTCTAGTCCGTTCAATCCTCCTAGCTGATTTACGGTGTTTGTAACTATCATAACGATCAAGGGTATAACTATGAAGTAGTACACACTGCCAAATTGGATCAAGCCAACTATGGGAAGTGATATTGACGTGCGAGTCAGCGGATTATCGATCGCGAAGTAAATCAGCGGCAAAGCCGCGATTAGCGGCATGAAAGCTTTGTAGCGCCATTTCAGATCCATCCAGTCATCGAGCAAGCCCATGAAGCCGCCGAACAAGATGCACACTGCCAGAGTCAGGGATGCGGAAACCCCGTTTGTACCCTTGTCAATGCCTAGAAAGTAGACAGAGAAAAGGTAGACGGTCGTAAATAATACATAAAACACGCCTATGCCGTTGGGGACTAATGGTTTGCCTACTTTGTGCTGATCAGGGGTTTTCGGAAACAAACTCTCAACTCTCGCGTCTTTTCGATCAACTTGTGCCGGAAGAATTGTATGTTTCCCAGTCGATTTTGTAAAGGGCAACTAAGGGTATGAGACCGCCGTACTCATCGGGCAGAACAGTCGTGCCAGTTATGTATTCTTCCTTGAAGTAGGTGGGAGTGTAAGCTGTCTCGGATAAGGTTATTCCATACAGACCTCCAATTGTGTCTGTCCACTTTTGCCAAGCATAGCTCATCAGTTTGTAAACAGTCGAGTTAGTTCCTTTCTCACTCCATTTGAACGTTCCGGAGGAGGTGCTGTTGCCAAATGGCAACTCATCTGTCCAGGCGTCTTCCTCAGCGATGAATCCGCCCTCAACAAATCTCTGGCGTGCTTGACCCGAAATTCTAGCCATCCAAGCCCATTTGCCTTCGTCTCCAAGGTTAACAGGATAGGCCTGGTATGTCCCGCCGGAGGTCTGCCCAATCGCTAAGACTGTAAAGACAAGAATGTATTTCGCGTCATAAAGCTTCAGCATTTCCAATGCCTGCGTTTCGTTTGACATAAAGATGAAGCCTACATTCTCTATCTGGGTTGTGTTAATCGTGGCGTTGTCAGCCAGGGTTGTGACATTACCCATCAAAGTTAGCCAGTAACCATAATCCCACCATGAGCATACCACATCTGTTGACTGAAGATTATTCTTGGTCCAACTGAGCATGTTCAGCCATATTGGTATTTGTTCTCCGGGCACTATCGGAAGACTGGCGGCGCTGATGGTTATCGGCGCATAAGCCTGACCATATACTCTTGGTACGCCGGTGTTTTGAGGCGCAAAAGCAAGATTTGTGACCAGGAGAATGAAGACCAGGAAGATTGCGATTCCGCTATATTCTTTACTCACTCGCTCTAGCTTGCGCTTCGTTTTCAATCCAATCTGCGAGGTTTCCCGGAGCAGAGTGTGAAATGGTTTTAGAATACCAAGGATGCCTATGGCAGCCAAGAGACTGAAAGCGGGTGCGAAAATTACGAGCAGACGCACCATAGAGGCTGCAAAGTAAAGCGAAGTGACTGCGAAAATCAGCAAAAACACGTTTCGGTTAGTAGGATTTCTCAGGGTGAAGTACAAGCCGGCAATGAAGAAAAGTATGCTTATTCCCACATCAAAGTAAATGTTTCCCCAAGATGAGATCCTGTGCTCAGCCACTGATTCTAGCAAGGGAGTAGCGCCGCGGACAAATGGGTCTAACACGGAGATGAACTTGCCAGCAATATCTGTTAGATAGCCAAGCTGCCATATTACTGTGAAACCGCCAACAATCCCGGCAAGTGACGCTATGACAAGCATCGTCTTGGCTCGCAATGATAGGTTATTGCGCAATACCTCCGCCAAGACAAGGAGTACAAAGACTCCTGCGATGGCTATGATCGGTGCAGAGGCCAGATATCTTAGTCCAATGACTTGGAATTTTGTTGCCACGAAAAGAGCCAGACCAAAACTTAGGCTGTAACTAATGAGCAGCCGTTGGCTGTACCTCTTAAGCAGGAGCAAAACGACAACGAAGACTGAAATTAGACCCATCATGAAGTATGCGGCACCCCAGCCTAGAGTGAAAAAAGTCAATGCTACCCCGGCGCCAATGGAGTATAGAAGTGATGAGCGCAGAGATCTATTTTCTTCAATCGACCTTAAGAATAGAAAAATGAACGACAAAAGTCCCAGGACACCTACAGTCTCGGTGTCAAAGAATCCGAGGGCGCTCCTCTGCAGGAAAGAAGGAGCTAAGGCAAGGAAAAGAGCTGCGAACAGTCCAACTGATTTTCCCCCCATGTCTTTGCCGAGCAGATACAGTATCAAGATAGAAATCGTCCCAAGCACTGCTGGCAATATAGCGCATAATGACATCAGATCGACATTTGCTCCCAGAAAAGTAATGACCCCGTATATTGTTGCTGCAGTCATAGGCAATACAGGTAAAGAGGAGGACATGTCTAGTCCATCCGGATACCATTGCTGGGTGTTTGTCCAAGGTGTTGGCCAATAAGGAGAGAGCAGACCATACTGAACCATATGATTTGTGAGGCTGAATTGGTAATAGGGGTCAAATTCGTTGAGTCTCAATGTACCAGAGGTTATTTCCCAGCGTATGGGCAAAATGCGGATTGTGAAACCGATGAATAGAATTAGAATTAGAGCAGAATAGCAGATTATTGATGCGTGGCCTGTTTGGATGCGCAATCTGCCAAAAGCCTTTAGACCGTTAACAACACGTTCCTTCGACAGGTTTTCCTTTCCTCCGCTCTAAGCCGTCTCCTCATTCATTTGTGAAGCCTTATTCATTTTTGTGGTTAATAATTGTTTATATCACATCCGTCGTTTATTTATGGCTTTCCGAGGATGGGCTTCATGCCACCGATTCTTAGCTTATGGCCAATTTCTGCAGAGTACTTCTTGATTCACCAGGCAAAATGCGAACTGCGAGCAAAACGAAAAACCGGATAGACAGCAAAATGAAACACTCACTTTGATTGTACTGTCTTCAAGAGGCAAAAAGATTTTCACAAGATATTCGCCATCAGCATACGCTCAAAACTCATTCACAATCTAGGAGAAAGTTTCAGCCAATTAACAGGAACAATCTGAAGGTTACCCTCATTACGGCGGAGGACAAATTGCTTCTTATCTCAGGGGCTTTACTTCTACATCAATAGGCAGCAGAGAGAGTTTTTTGCCACATTTGGGGCATATCCCCTCATATTGATGCAATATTTCGTCCGGCGGCTTCAACTCGCTGCCTTCGTACAACACGTGATTGCATCCGTGACAAACGACACGTTGAGGCATTGCTTCACTTCGCAATAGGCAAAATGTAACGTCCACGACGTATTTATTGGTTCCTAGCAGAACCAAATGCAGACTAAACCGTTACCAAGTAATGATTAGCAAACTGTCCTCCTCACAATGACCGCGCCAAAGAACCAACTCATATATTCAACGATGATTTCTCGTTTGAATTGAGACATTGCTTCTTACAAAACTTTTTTCAAGCAGAAACGATTCTCAATGGAAAAGTGTGGATGCCAATAGATGCCGGGATGCACGTTAATTATCACTGAGAAGCCCGATGCTGCCGAAAGAATAGCCTCGGCAATTTCCACAACAGGAAAAGTCAAAAGAATTACGGACAAAGGAGTCCCATACTATATTCCCGAAACGGAAGAAACAATTATTGTCGTTCCAGCTTTGGGACATTTATACACTCTCACGAGCGAAAAAAAAGGAAGAGCTACTTACCCAGTTTTTGATTTTATGTGGGTCCCACGATACCTAGCTGAACGCGGGGCAGCAAGAATTCGCACATGGATCAGTGTCATCTCAAAACTGAGTGACAACGCAGACACGTTCATTGACGCATGCGATTACGATATTGAAGGCAGCATCATCGGATATTGCATATTGAAGTATGCCTGCAAAGACAAGGAAAAAACGGCAAAACGAATGAAATATTCAACGTTGACGCAGGAAGAGATAAGAAAATCCTACAACCAACTCCTGCCAAGCCTGAATTTCGCACTTATCGAAGCCGGGCTTACAAGGCACGAAGTCGACTGGCTGTATGGAGTGAACCTGTCCAGAGCATTAACAATAGCGGTCAAGAATTGCAGCGGAAACTACGTTGCATTGAGCACCGGAAGAGTACAGGGACCTACGCTGAAATTCATCGAAACAAGGGAAAAACAGATAAGATGTTTTGTGCCGACACCGTATTGGATCATAAAAGCCAAAGTCAACCTTGGCGGCTCAATTTTTCAGATTGAATACGAAGATGACATTGAAACCAAAGCAGAAGGGGAAGCCATATTGGCCCGCTGCAAAACGAAGGAGGGCACAATAGATAAAATCGACGTGAATAAATTCCAGCACAAGCCGCCTCATCCTTTTGATCTGGGTTCCTTGCAGAGCGAAGCTTACCGGCTTTTCAGATATACTCCAATGCAGACTATGAACATTTCCCAGCGTTTGTATCTGGATGCGTTAATCTCTTACCCGAGGACAGCCAGCCAAAAACTCCCATCATCAATTGGTTATAGAGACATACTGAGAAAACTGAGTAAGCGGTTGGAATACGAGAAACCTGCAGGCGAACTTCTAGCTAAATCCTCTCTGAAACCAACTCAGGGAAATATGGAAGACCCAGCACATCCAGCTATCTATCCCACCGGAGAATTGCCGAGAAGAACTCTTAACGGTCCCGAGAAGAATATTCTGGATCTTGTTGTCAGAAGATTTCTAGCAGCTTTCGGGGAACCAGCAATTCAGCAGAGCGCGAAAGTAACCTTAAGCATTGGTGGATGCGAATTCAAACTAAATGGAAGACGAACCGTACAAGAAGGCTGGTTCTATTTCTACAAACCGTACGTACATCACCAAGATGTCTCTTTACCACCTATCAAGGAAGGACAGAAAGTGGGTTTCAAAAAAGTCTTGCTT
>CAYSOZ010000062.1:0-7202 GCA_964432815.1 uncultured Candidatus Bathyarchaeia archaeon | reverse complement strand
CGTCAACTTGCATCCTTGAACTGAGTTGTGATCTGTAAGGGCGGCAACTTTGATGAAAGGCTGGGCTGCAAGTTGCTCCACAAGCACCTTCGGTGTTAAAGTGGAATCATCAGAATAAGTAGTGTGAATGTGCAAATCTGCCCTTATCAAAGTTTTTCGCTCGTGTGTTTTTTCAGAAGGATTTCTAATCGGATTAAAATGTCTTTGCTTCCTCCGGCTTCTATGCATTCGAAGATTATGCCTTTCTTTCGGCATGCTTTTCTGCATGATTCCTTAACACGGTTTAGCCATCGTGATTGATCATTAATTAACATGACAGTCGAATACTGTGTACGCTCAATGTAGTCCGCAACTTGATTGGCTACATAGTCCCGGGTTTCTTGGTCAAGCGGTTGCGAAGTTTCGTGTTGGGAGAGCGGGTAAACCTCGTCGAGTTCCTGAGGAATCAGGCCAAAAGGGGCAGCGTAGAAACACATGTGTACTCTGTCTGAGAGCTTTTCATCTAAATGTCGGAGTATGTGTCTGATTTTGCTGATTTCGTGAGATTTGTGGAATGGTTTCTTCCTGGTTTGAGGGCAAAGCAACAGAATCGTTACGTCTTTGGGGGGTGTGTAACGCCGTGTCAGTCGGTTTCTGAATCGTACAACCTCAGGACGTGCCAATCCGATTGAATCATAGAAGAAAAAGCCGCTTTTTTTAACTGTTGGACTGTACTCTTCCATAAAGTCTTCGTAGTTCTTTAGTCTCTTCAAAGCGTTAAGAAGCTCGGGATGTGAGTGCGTTCTCATTTCCACGTGTTCCCATAGTCTGCCATCTCTTATGGCTTGTTTTATCCGCCTGAGCTCAGCAGCGCATACGTAGAGGTTGTGTTCAGCCAAAAAGAGCTCTCTTTCGTTCTGCGTCATTTCGAGGACTGCCTTCGGAGAAGTACTCGTGCATCTCGGGCACTGGCATGGCAAATAATCCAGTTCACTGAGTCGCCACGTCCCATTCTCAGTCATGTAACGACCTTCGCGAGCGTAAAGCGCATAAGCTGCCGAGTCAAAGAGGTCGCAGCCCAAAGCCACAGCCAAAGCGAACATTGCCGGGTGTCCTGCTCCGAAAAGGTGGAGGGGTCTCTCGACTGGAAGGTTCATTTTCGCTGTCGCTATCATATCGACTAGAACGTCGTAACGGTAGTTTTCCATCACTTCTGTTGGACTGCCTAAGGCGTGTATCTGAAAGGGAAGTTTTCTCATATCAAGAGCGGATTTCTTGACTAATTCTAGATGCCTACCGCCTTGGATTGGTCCCACCCAGAGGATGTCTTCCCGAGTTTTTGTTTTGAAGAAAGCCTTCGCCCTCTTCAGCGTTTCTGATACCGTCTTCTCCGCCTCTTCCGACGTGACTCGCCAGCCCGTGGGTATGTCGAGTATCGTCGCAATGTCACTTCCTATCTGCTCTTGATACTTCACTATCTCCGCTTGACTAACTTCTACATTGCCGTAGACCAGGATTTGGTAAGCACCGGAATCAGTCATGATCGGGCCGTCAAAATTGAAGAAATTGTGCAGACCTTTCGCAACAGGTTTGTCCTGATATCGTTTCTTCAGTATGTAAGCATTAGTTATTACTGCCTCAAAACCAAACTCTTCCTTCAACCGTTTAGGCGGAACAAGCTGAACGCTGGGATTTATTACTGGAAACAGCAGCGGCGTCTCTAAGACGCCTGTTTTTGTTTTCAGCTTCCCTATCCGTCCTAGAAGGTCTTTTTCTTTTAATTCGAAACTCATGGCTGAACCTTAACAAATCAGCGATCACGCTTATAAAAAACATTAGCCTTTCCAGCCATAATCGGGAATATGATCGTTTACAAATGCGACAAGCTGCGCGACGTCTTGTCTGTAAGAACAAGTATCTATGGTCTTTGCAGTTCAGAGCCCATGATTAGTCATCCTTATATCGCCTGTTTCCCTAGTACCGTACTAACCTCCATTCAGAGGTACCAAACGATGGTCTGCACAATCGAAATCTATGAAAAACCACAACTCAAAGATCCGATACTAATCGAAGGACTTCCAGGAATTGGTTTTGTTGCCAATATAGCAGCTCGGCACCTGATTAACGAACTGAAAGCAAAACGTTTCGCAGAAATCGTTTCAGCTTCTTTCCAAGATTTTGCGGCCACAACAGAGAGTGGCGGATTTAGCTCACCAGTAAACGAATTGTACTATTGGAAGCGGGAGGATGGAGGTCGCGACCTAATAATTTGGTACGGGAACAGTCAGGCATTAACGACCTTTGGACAGTACGAGTTGTGTGGGAAAGTATTGGACATCGTACTCGAACTTGGTTGCCGCTCTATGGTATCCATCGGCGGATTTAAAAAAGACGAGGTTCAACCTATCCCATTCATCTACAGTGCGGCCACAGATCAAGAGTCCTTGCAGGAAGCTCTGGATTTGGGAACGAAAATAATGGTGGGCCATATATTCGGAATTGCAGGTCTTCTCATAGGATTGGGCGGATTGAAGGGTTTCAGAGGGTTCGCTCTCTTGGTAGACACCTTGGGTATGTACCCTGACGCAAACGCGACTCGACACGCTTTAGCGACACTCGGTAAATACCTGAACTTGACCATTGATACGTCTAAGCTCGAAGCTGCCGCGGACGAAACAAAAAGAACTCTTGAATCTTTCGGGCTGATTAGAAACATCGTTGAGGAAAAGAAGAAAGAGGAAGAGCAAATGCGCTGGTTTATCTAGCTTTTTGCTTCGCTGATGAACTGTTCATAGACTCTTTGCACACGTTCGGCGGCAGGACCCGACCCTTCTGCGACGCCCCTCTCAGTGAGTTTAACTTTTTCCATTACCCATATGAACCCTTTATCTTCATACAACTTGACCATGGTCGGGAATACTTTCTCCAAACGGTTTGCTAAAGCTTTCAAGTCAAACGGTTTCTCTGTGCTTGCTATTTGAGCGACGGCGTTTCCGTTTAGGAAAATTCTATGCGAGACTTTTCCCGTCTCGTCCTTTGCCTCAGCCATAACTAGGCTTAGATTGTCGGGGTTGATGCCGATGAGTGTGCCTGTGAAAGTCTTTCCCGTGTAGGTTGTTACGAACACGGTTTTTTCTGCCAACGCTGCAACCTCTGTGAAGAATTTTCTCTGAGCTACAGACAACTTCAATCCTCCTTACATTTCTACAGAATGTGCGGTACAACTATTTATCTTTGATTTGATAGCATCGCAGGATCATATTTGATGCCGCGAAATCCAAAAGAATTGTCTAAGGGACCTCTCTTCCCATGCTAGAAAGCACGTTTACCGACAATTTTCCGCAAAGCTAAAATAACCTTTACGGTTATAGACTGAAGACACTTCAAAAACTGGGGATAACGCAAATCGGGAGGAGATTGAATCGAAGTTCAAGGCTGAAATCTGCCTGCTACTAACCGCGATTGTATTGTTTATTGTTAGCGCATTCTTCTATTCCTATACCTCGGGAAATGAGGCGTTGGCCTTTGGTTTAGATCTGGGTTATCCGTTTAGGGGTTACGCTTTGACCTTTCTAGGGTTTGGCTCAGTTTTGATGACTGCGGCTTCGATCTCTTACTCAAAGCGAAGCAAGGATTATGTTCCGCAGAAACTATAGATTTCGGGTTTGGCCGTCTTTTTAACGGGCAAGAAATCCGATTAGTAGCCAGACAACGTCTCCGAGGATTAGTGAGATGATCAGACCAACGGTTATGAATATGAGCATGGGTAAGCCTGGCGTGGCAAACACTTTGGAGTCGATTTTTCCCGAGGCAACTGCTCGCGATAGGCGTTCGACTATTTCTTCTCGACCTTCATCCTTAGGCATGATCACAAGTTTCCTTTTGAGCGAGGTTTCATCTCCGTCTTCTTTCACTATGTCTTCCATCGGGTAAACATGCCATTTTTCCTTCAGTCTTGCAAGTGGGACTTTGTATCCGGTCATTAGAACGAGGATCTTCCTCCATAAAGACTCGGTTGCCAGTGAGCCTTCAAAAACATGTTTGCCTGTGGTTACGCGTTGCTTAGCGTTGATTAGCAACATCACGATTACACTCGCAGCCGCTACCAGGATAGAGTTGCTGAAAATGGTGAAAGGAAAAATATTCTGAGCGAGCGGGGACAAGCCTTCAGCGAAAATGGGTGTCATCAAGCTCTCTGGAAAAAAAGGCAAAGCCAGGGCAATACAGATAAGTGCCTTCGAGTCGGCTCCCCCAAACCCGCCAGCGTAGAACAATAAGAGCGCAAAGGCTGTCATTACGCCGAGAACTAACCCGAACCAGGGCAGTCTTTCTACGTTGTAGAGAAGGATTCCTGCAAGCGTAAAAGCAAGTGCCAACGGCGCGAAGATCATCCAGACCCGGTTGCTTGCTTCTCTGGTTTTGTAGTCGCTCCAGGAAGAGTAAAGGAGGAAGGAAAGCGTGAGTGCGACTTTGATGGATGTTAAGAGGGTCTGCAAGTCTGTTGCCTTCAAAGCGTTTCTTCAGATTTTAGAATTGAGTTTTTAGACTGAAAAGGTTTATTGTGGGGTACAAGATGGGGATACTAGGTTTGAGAACTGACTACGCGGATGCCTCTTTGATCCCAGACCTCAACTGATGCGTTAGCGGGGCCGTCATAGACTATTTTGTATTCAAGAATATTAGTCCTATCGTAAAAGGAGCCGACTGATATCTTCGTTGCATTCTCTACCTTGAAATTGGTCGCGTCCAAATCTGTGACAGGCATTCCTGTCTCGCTTTTGACCACTGCTATAATTTCATTTGTCGTTGAGTTTACAGCGGTGGTTTCTTTTATCGCAAGGGTTAGTGAGGTCAAAACGTTGAAAGCGTATCCTTCTAAACCAATAGATTGAATATCGAGAGTAAAGCCAGCTTGAGCCGTTGACGTTGCTGTTTTCGTACCAGTCCTTGTGCTGCTCAACATCTGGGTGCTAGAAGACGCGAGAACTATTCCGCTGCTGGGATAGGCATCTATCAAGTCATCTTCCCATTTCGCTAAGTTGCTGTCAATTATGCCGATCGGTTCTAATGAATTTGTGTAGCTGGCTAGGCTCAGTTCAACTAGTCTCCGCGAGTTTATTTCAATGTCTCCTATCAGAGTCGAATATTCTTCCCATGGCTCGTGTTTATAGTATGTTATCGCATTGTGCATTAGTGCTCCTATTGAAACAATCATTACAGCCGTGAGCATGACTGCGATTATAATGAACTGACCTCTTTTTTCTCTCCTATTTCTCATTGCATCATCCTCTTGTGACTTCTAGCACCAAGATCAATGGATTATAATCGGCCTCGTAAGTTCCGTTTGTGTTCAATTTCGGAATCCCCACTCGACAATATGTTATTGAGGCCACGTTTTTTGCTTCGGAAAACGTGTTCACGTCCCCATAGAGTATCTGGGAATCAGAGGTTTTTGCTAGTCCGTTGGTGTCATATATGATTAGTTTGAAGTATACGTCGTTTGGCAGAGTGATTCTGAGAATGTTTCTGAGGTCGCTCCATCGAAGATTGTAGACTATAGGGGCAAGTAGCCCTTGTTGGTCAAGATCGTGCAGGGCGCTGTAGCCCATCTTCTCAAGGTCAGTCATCTCATATGCAGGACTTGTTGGGCTTACCGCAAAGATTCCGACAAAAGACAAAGCAGCAACAATTATGAAGGATGCCAAAATTGTTTCAATGATTCTCATTTGCCCTTTTTTGTTTCTCAGGTCTTTGATTCTCATTGCTATTCTCTCCAGAAAGCCAATTGCGCAATGTACGTCATATCAGAAATAACGACAAGACGACGCATTATTGCTATGGGGTTTTCACTGAACGGGTCAGGGCCAAAGTCAAAGACTTTCTCGGAGTCCCCAAAGGAGAACGGGCCAGCAACCAGCACCAGCGTCCTTCCAATCCCTTTCAAGGTAACCTGCAAAGCAAAAAGCAGAACTGATGGGTTTACTGCTCTTATACCAGGGAAGGTGATGCTCCAATATTCATAACCTGACCCCTTGGTAATCTTTACCTCAGGGGGGTTAACATCTCCAGCTTTGAAAAGTCGCATCAAAGTCTTGAAGTCGTAAGCGTCTATTTCTTTGATTCTTCTTTCTGAATTAGTGTCATTCAGATTGTCGGGAAACGAGAGGGTAATGGTGTCTCCGAAAGTGTTTATCTTTATGAGATTAGTTATCGGATTAGCGTTTTGAGCTAGGACTGTCGTCGACAAACCGGATACAGTGATTTGCATTATGGCAACTGCATAGTCGAGATTGTATTCTCCAAGGTTGGTGGTTAGAGAACCCTCACAGCTCCCGGTGACATTTGTATGATAAATCGCTGGGTCGTACTTCTCAGAGATGAAGTCTCCATCATCTTGCTTGGGCAATTTGCTCGCGGTCACCATAAATGTAACCCTGACCTCAGCATTCGGAATCGGCGTTCCATCCTCGCTGCGAGTGACTGTGGTGGAAAAGCGAACTACGTTGCTTGCGATATCGAGCGTCCAATTCACTCTGAACGGTCTGTAGATGGAAAGTTGAAAACCATAGTCCTTCAGATTCATCAAATCAAGAACACGTTCGTATTGCATCACTCCAGGGTTTGCAGGGTCAAGCCTTTGCACCTTGTCAGAATCTAGAACGAACTTTGAAAATGGATCTGCATAAGCTAGGCCAAATTTCTGAACTTTGTTTTGGTCAAAGGGGAGAGTAGAGCCCCAGTTTGAAGGGGAACCAACATCAAGTAGCATGGCATCAAACACGCTGTACGCAGTGTTTCTCAATTGCTGTTGGTCTACCGTTGCCATATTTGAGTAACTCGCTGCTGGCAAAGCTACTACTGTTCCAACGAAAATGATTCCGACTATCACAATCGCTACTATGTGATCATACGCTGCACTAACCATAATTCACAACTCCATTAATACTCGTTTTATGAAAGCTATAATTGCCGAATTTCCGCGAGTCAAACATGTGCAATGTTTTAGTCACCCTCTTCTATCCAAACGTAGAAACCTGCAGCATTTCGCTCGCATCCGGCTACAACAGACTTGCTGTTGATCGCGATCGAGTGCTCAGGCGTTATCTTCATACCAGAGATAAGCCATGAACTGCTTTCGACTCCTGGCTGGTCATTTAGAAAAGCGGTTACTCGTGAGGCATTCACGCCGTCAGTCGACGTAATAGTCAGTGTATAGAACGAGC
>CAYSOZ010000061.1:0-7233 GCA_964432815.1 uncultured Candidatus Bathyarchaeia archaeon | reverse complement strand
TAGAGCATCAAACAGGGTTACGCCCAAGGCGTTGAGCTTTCTGGCTGAGACTGACTTTTTGCCTGAATACCTTGATCCTATGACGAGATCAGCCTGGTTTCTGAGTATGGGAGCCAGTAGCAGGGGCAATTCCTCGGGGCAATGTGAACCGTCTGAGTCTATTGTCACTATTATATTTCCCTTTGCCTTTGCGAAACCCGCCCTTAACGCGTACCCCTTTCCCATGTGTCTCTTCAGCCGGTAAACCTTAGCGCCCATATTTTTGGAGATTTCCAGCGATCCATCTTCTGAACAGTCGTCTACAACTATGATTTCGTGTTCTAAACCAGCGGTTTCCGCAACGGCTCTTGTGCGTTTGATTACGTTGCCAACTGTCAGTTCTTCGTTGAAGACTGGGATAATGATGGAAAGCAGCATTTCAAGTATGTCCGTTGAAGTAAGATGCTGAATAAAAGAATTTATAAAGTTTAGCTGTGAGTCTTATCAAGCGTTTGATGAATTCAAGATCATCAAAAGAGAATGGAAAGAACATGCTCGATAGAACCGAAACAGATCAGACGATTTGGTTTTCGATGTGGTTTTTGGCTGCGGTCGCCACTTATGGTGTTGCGTTCTTTCCCATGTTCTATCGGCTGATTGAGAATAGGAATAGACATTTTCGTCGTGAGGCTGAGTGGGAGAAACAGATTGCGGGGTTTCTGAAAAGTCAAGGGAAAGAACCGCCCTCAGCTAGTCATGGAATTCGTGAGATGAATGCCAAAGGGTGGGCTATTTCTTTCATTCTTGTGATACCCGTTTTTTTCATAACCTACTTGCTGTCTAGGGATTTGCTTGTTCACGAGAAACATCAAGACGTGTTCTTGGCACAAGCGTTTCCTGAAAGGATGTTTATGCCTCAGACGATACCGATAGAAAAATATGTTCTGATAACCATAGTTACTTTGGGAATTGGAGTAGTCTACTGGCTCTACAAAGTCGTTAACTTGTATAATGCACACTTTGGGGGACAGTGGGCCGTGGAGAAGGAAATAGACGCGCTGATGGAGGACGAGAAGAATGTCGAGCACCTGTAAGAAAAGAAGATTCGTGAGTCACGGCGGAGACGTTTGGGGTTTCGCCAGAAAGCACAATATTCCTCTCGAAAAAGTGCTTGATTTCAGTGGACCAGTAAACTTCCTGGGGCCTCCTAAGAAAGCGTTGGAAGCTGTCAAGAGAAATGCTAAGCTGATCAGGTTTTATCCCGACCCTAATCCGATGGAGTTGAAGGCAGAGATCGCCAAGTATGTGGGTCACGGCGTCAAAGAATCTAACATAATCTTGGGAAACGGTTCGATAGAGCTCATTTACATGATAACTGAAGTTTTCCCCTGCAGTTTCAAAGCGATTATTCCGGTGCCGTCCTTCACTGAGTACGAGAAGGCGGCGTTGAGAGTGGGTGGTGACGTGATCTTTGTGCAGCTGCCAGATGATTTTGCTCTGGAACCTGAAAAGATCAAAGAGGCATTCACGGATGACACTCGAATATTATGTATCTGCAACCCGCATAGTCCTTCAGGAACTGTCTACGAAAGAGAAACGCTTTTGGACCTTGTCGAATTCTGCAGTAAAAAGGACATTATTGTAAGCGTGGATGAGAACTACATTGAATTCTCCGAGAAGCCCCAAGACAATACGATGGCTGGTTATGTGAGGAAATATGCTAATCTTTTTGTTATAAGGTCCGTTACAAAATTCTACGGAATGCCTGGCATACGCTTCGGTTACGGCATAGCCACGGAAGAGCTTATCGAAAAGCTTCAGACAGTCAGGCAGCCCTGGAGCATCAACAGCCTGGCAAGTTTCGCCACGTCAGCCGCCTTCAACGACACCGAATTCATCGAGAACACGAGGCGAACCATCAAGAAGGAGAGAACGCGATTCTCCAAAATGCTCGGCAGCACAGGCGGGTTTCACGTGTTTCCCTCTCAAACTGATTTTCTACTCGTCAAAATCCTGGACAAGAGAATCACGTCAACTGCCCTTAAGGAGAAGATGGCTGAAGAAGGAATCCTCATCAGAGACTGCTGCACCTTTGTGGGACTCGACGACAGCTACTTCAGAGTGACAGTCAGATCGGCCAGAAGTAACCTCAGACTGGTCAAAACTCTGAACAAGGTTCTCGACAAAGTAAAATGAAAAGCGACCATTTTTGAAATCTGGAGTTCTCAATCTAGAAGTTGTTGTGCGCAAGCCCTATAGCACAACAACAACCTTGATCTGCGTTGCCGAAGATTGATAGAAGAAGAGGCGTGGAAAACAGGCTCCCTCTTCCTCCATCTTTTCTTTAGCTTGGTGTGTTTATGTAGAGTAGGGTTCCGTCTGGTTGGAATGCTGCTATGAAGACGTATTGGATTGTGTCGTCTTTCCATTGCCATGCGGTCATCTGCAGAATCATGCCTCTGTACTCCCCGTATTCCTGCCATTGTGTGTTAACTTCTAAACCCATCGTGTTTGCACTGTTGCCTGTCTTGTTTTGGTATATCTCATATGCATAAGCGTAGAACCATTGGATTCCCAAATCATCAATTTGTTTAAGCGATTCCTCAGGAGAGAGCTGCTGGGAAAAGATGCGGGAAGACGGTTGTCCAGTGTAGGGAATAACAGTTGCGTGGAAAGGGTAGCCGTCGCTGGAAATGAAACCTAATCCCGTATTTGTGGCTTCGTTGTAGAAACCAACTTCGATTCTTCCACCTGAGGATGTTGTAGACAGCCCGATGAATTCAAAGGTTATGTTGCCCGGGTGTTCTAAGCTGAAGAGACTGAAGGCGGCGGTTTTTTGGGCGCTTTGGACAACCTCTGTTAGTGACACGTTCAGTATGCCCGGGTAGGATATGGTGCGCGCGGGCCAAAACATATTTGCAGACTCAAAGGTTGATGGATATCCAGCGTTCCAGAGAACGTACCTTTCAAACGACGTAAAACATATACCAAAAACCATCAGTGACAGAACAAGGTATTTCAGGTTTCTCTTGAGATTTCCTCGTGAGACTAACCACACTAGTCCACTGACGAGAATTGAACCCACCAACAGAAGTTTTATCCAAGAATTGCCAAGAAGCAAGATTGAAAAGAACAGACCGGCGGCCACCAGCAAGCCGACAACTATGTTTTGAACGAACATTCTTTTGTCTACTGCCATCGGGGTCGCGCCTCAATCTAAGTGGAAGGGAGCGGGATATAATTCAATACTTTTGTACAGGCGTGCAAAATCTTTGTACACGTCAAACAGGCCTTTGCTTCCATATGCGAACGCATTCGTACAGCATTACGAAAATGATTGCTAGCCCTAGTAGAATGGCGAAGCCGCTGTGAATGGTGAGCTCGAATGAGTTTGTGAACCATGCGTAGGTAAGGTAGCAGATGAGCAGACCTGAGAAGAGAACAGTGTAGAAGATGTAACGCGGAAGAACGAGCGAGCCAAACTTGACCACTTGGGAAAGAGCGCCAATTTTGACTTCCTTTGTCAAGACGTATCCTTCTTGTTCCTTGCGAACCAGACCTAAAGTCTCTAGTTTTTCCAGGTGATAAGCTGCGAGAGTTGGACTTGAAAAGCCGAGTTTTCTCTGAACCTCTCTAGCTCCTACGGGATTTCGGTGTCTAACCAAATATAGATAGACGAGTAGTGTGTTTCCCTTGAGCTCGCTGAAAGCCTGCAGTTCTTCTCTATCGCTCAACTGAAAACCTTTGTTCTGTGGCGATGAAGATTGAATGCGGTTGATGTATAACTAATTTTCCTTTAGCCCACCCAATTGTTAAGTCAAATTCTCTTTTCTCCATTAGATGTTGTTGTTCAGTGCAAATCAGAGCGAACAACAACAACCTGGACTTCAAGAACAGAAACAGAAAGAAGAATAACAGAAACTCTTAGAAAATGGCAACGGCAACAACAACCAAAACCCTTTTCTTTTTGGTTTTTGCGAAAATGCTAATATCGCTATTGATGGCATAATAAATCTGAGGTTATAGGTTTGATTTTCATAAGCATGAGCAAGTCGAAGATTAAGCCAACCAAGGAATTGGTGAAGCAGGTAACACCAGAGGAAATGGAGAAATTCAAAGAAATGGGAATAAAAATCTTAGGCTGGTATTGGACTCTTGGCAGCTATGATGTCGTTATGATTTTTGAGGCGGCAAGCGAAAAGGAAGCAATGAAAATCTCGCTTTCACTTGCAGAATTCGTATCCACAGAAACACTCGTAGCAATTCCCAGAGAAGAAGCAGTAAAACTTCTGTAAAACGAAGACAACTTTTTTCTCCGTTTTCTTTTTTTTAGACCCTTAACAACAAAAGCGAAAGAACAAGCTTCTATCAGTCTTTCTAAGCAAACTCATAGGCCGACCAAGATGCTTTAGGCAGTTCAATTCACTTGACTAAGGTGTTCAAAAAAGAAAACATCAGGGGTCGCGTGCGAGCGCGAAAAGCATTTGATTTCTATTTTTGCCGACATATGTTATTGTTCCGATTTTTCTGAGCACGTAAGTCATTTTTCGCGATTGACTAACCGGTATTCCGAGGCTTTCGGCTAGATTTCTGTTAGAAAAGGGATCGGGCAGACCTTCAGGCAGGACTTTGAGGAAATCTGTTTTGTGTTCAAAAATTCTTCTTTCGAAAACGCGGATGAGCTTTCTGTCTTCTACGCTTGCGCCTTTCCTTCTCCAGCTTCCTCTTCCGTCGTTACACCACATTTCTTCTGCTTCGATCATCAGAACTTCGAGGCTGAAATTAGCGTTGCAGAAGAGGCTGGGTATTCTGATCAGTTCGCTGAAGAGGTCATACAGGCGACCCTTCTTGGGAGATCTTCTTCGTCCATAAGTCTCTCCGGAGGCCGTCGATTTGTGAATTATCCATTTTTCTTTAGGTATAGGGTAGACTAGGCGAACCTTGTGGTCATTGAGCAGACGCAAGAGCTTCGGTTTTATCGCTGAAAAGTTGGCAATCTGTATTTCAATCAACAGGTCTCCCCGCACAATGTCCACCACAAAATCATCTACTCTGGCTTCCAGTTTGTCTCCCTCAAGAAAGTACCATTTCTTTATCGCAGAATGAAGTGAGCTTTCCCTTCCTGAACTGATTGCACCATTCAAAGTTGAGATCCGGCTCATTTTTCTTACGGTATCGGCTTCACATGATAAGAAGGTTCCTAAGAAGGCGCCCTCTTTGTGAGTAGAACAAAGAATAGAAAAAGGGGAGAGTTGCGGGTGACATCTCCATCTAAACGGGGGTTCAATTCCCATCCCAGTTTTAACTTTAATTCAGCCTTGAATTGTTGGATACTCGTCAGGAACAACAATAGTTTTTGAACTTGACTTAGCAGGCTGAACTCCAACCATTAATGAAGTTAAAAGTGCCGAGATGAGTGTTAGTACCAATGCTGTTTTCTTCATGGACCCCTATTCCTCTGGCGTTTCCTATAGCAGACCAGCAGACCTGCACATATGACAACAATTAAGGCTATGGTTCCTATGGCAACCAGTATCACGATTGCTATGACTAATGCATTTGAGATAGGTACTGGGGTTGGTGTAGGTGTCGGTATAGGCGTTGGTAACGGATTCTGTGAAGGTAAAGGCAAAAATGCTTCTGTCTTGATTAGGTAAATTTTGCCCGTGCGGGGGTTATCAAATAAATTGTATCCAACACCTAATGTGGCAAGTGCTCCATCGGATGTTTCAATCACAGAAGATAATTTAAGAGGAGCAGTGCCGTCAGCACCCGTATAGGTGAGATTTTTCACCCATTGTGTGTTGTTATTGGAGTCGGTTTTAGTGATGCTTCCATCTTTCCAATAAGCAAACCCGCCATCGCTGGTTTGAATCCCCGTTGAGGCAACGCCCAAGTCTGGCACACTCGAATAATTTGCAGCCCATTGTATGTTTCCTTGAGGATCCGTTTTTATGAGGGTAGGAGTGAATTCGTAGGTTGTGCCGAACGTAGACCATTGTCCTGCTATTTCATATCCTTCATCGTTCGTTTGGATAACGGTTGATGCTTCAAGGAAATTGAAAGTTTTCTCAAATTGAAAATTACCTGAAGAATCAACCTTGAAAAAGGCGGATGGCTCAAAAGTAAACTGGTAAGACCAACCTAAATCCAAAAAGGCATATCCTCCATCAATTGTTTGAATCAAGTTGGATGCTGATGATACACCAGTATCATCATACACACCAGCACGTCCATATTCCTGTTGCCATTCGATGGCGGGAGCCGAAACGGGTGCATTGGCTGAGGTCTGAGAGAATACAATCGGTAATGGTTCAATGCAAAGCAGAATGGCGGCAATGAGCATTAGAGTTGCCTGTCTACGCGTACTATCCCCTACAAGCATGAAGTTGTTTCTGTGTTTAAAGGGGTTTTTGTAAAGATTCCTTGACTCAACATATCTATTTATTCAGTCAAAGCTTTCTTGACCAACAAACAATGTCTTTTTCAAAGGAGTTCGTTTTGATTTCAGCTTAAATAAAATCTTCATGCACTATTGAGCCTGCGGCGTTTCTTGAAGTAAACCAGCAAACCTACCAGCTAATGCAATTCCTACTGAAGCCTTGGTGGCAGCGATGCCCAGCGAGGCGCTGGGTTTTTGGATCAAGAGAACGCTGGCACTCGGTTGGCAAGTTCACACTGAAACTCCAGGATTCTTCGAAAATTATTAAAGCACTGTTAGGCACAACATATTTCTGGGAACATAAATGCCGAAAAAAGAAAAACCGTTAACCAAAAAAGAGCGAGACGAGAAAAGAAAGAAACACAAGGAAAAGAAAAGCAAGACACAGACTTCTTAAGCCCAAAGAAAGAACTTTGCTAAACTCTTTTTTTCTGCTATCCGTAACGTTGGCTTCTTCAGTGAAATGAAATGAAGACGAGTCAGTTTCAGATATTATTGGCTTCCTCAATTAGTGCGAAGGAAATGTGTTTTAACTTGTATGTTTATTGTTAATTTGTAGTTGATATTTATGCCGAGTGTAGCCACACGTAAAGCAAAGAATACTCAGAAAGCACAAAAGAAAAAGATGGAACGGGAAAAAGAAGCTAAAAAGAAACAGTTGAGACAGCAACTTCCAGCCAAGGGCAAGAAACGTTAAAGCCACTAAAACGGTATTGCACTGGGGTTCTCAATCGCTTCATTTCCCAACCACAATTGTAACCTGATACGCTCGTTGGTTGAACTAAAATTTAACAAGATATTCGTTTGACTTA
>CAYSOZ010000060.1:0-7240 GCA_964432815.1 uncultured Candidatus Bathyarchaeia archaeon | reverse complement strand
TTTTTTGGTCAAGATTATTTTAGTCAAGGTTTCTTGACAAACCCTGCCTTTCCGCGATTTAGCGTTTCGGCCGCGCTCTCACGCCGTCGTTGGTCTAACAAGAACGACAGCCAATATGCTAACCATTTTCCAATCTGAACGCGCATATAGCACGCACCTTATAGAATCATTCCTAGAATGCACCAAGCAAGACGTACTCTGCGAACAAGTCTTCGCTAAAGGCTCCAACGAACTCTGTTTTTTCATTAATAATTATCTTCGGGACACCGATCACAGAGTACTTTTGAGCGAGTTGTGGGAACTCGCTTCCGTCGATCACGTCAGCTCTCACAAAGTCGCTTTCAACGGCCAATTTGTGTGCAACCGCAGCCGCCACAGGACAGTGTGGGCAAGTCAAGGTTACAAAGACTTGTATGTGGACAGGCGTTTTTACTTCCGAAAGTATGTTCTTGGTCTTTTCCGAGAGGTCTGTTTTTCCCTTTGAAACGTTAACGACTGCCTCAATCATTGTTTGAAGCTCGTATCCGTAAGGGATCCCGTAAATCCTAACTCCGTAGTCTTTGCTGCCCAGAACGGCCATCGCAGGAATCTTGTCAATTCCGTATTCTTTGGCTTTGTCTCCATCGGCCATGAAATCATAAACTTCAACCGTGATCTTGTCGTTCAGAGTCCCAAATTCCTGTGCCAACTGTCGCGTGTCAGAACAGAATCGACATTCGACCTCCTGAGTGAACATTATAATCTTAACTGGATCAACCATTCTTTCTTTTAGCTCGTTTCTGAGCAGTTCTTTCTTATCATCTGGTATGAGACTCAACAAATTCCACCAACAAAAACTGTAAACGCTCTTGCCTAATGCTAAATTCCATCTCTTGCATATTATCTTTGCGAAAACTCTACAGCAGGGACTATACAAAACCCATATAAGCCATCTCCGACTTGGAACTTGCTACCAAAATTTTAGACCGAAAGGAGACAAAGTGAAATGGGTAAGCTTAACGCTCGAGCACGAATAATCCAAGACTACGAAATCGCCTTGGACAACGGCAGACCCCACGGCGTAATCGCAGATCAACCCACTGAAGCCTTTCCAGGTTTAGGACCAACCCCGCTTGAACTATGCGTAATGAGCCACGCAGGTTGCTACGCCACGATCGCCGCCTTGACAGCCCGCAAGATGCGTCTCCAATTGAAAGGATGCGATGTAAAAGTCGAAGCAGTAAAAGACCCAGAAATCGGCACAATAACAGAAGAAGTCTTCGACATACTCTTCAAACTCGATGCGCCCGAAGAAAAGGTCCAGAGGCTTCACCTGGTAACTTTGAAAAACTGCCCTGTCGGAATACTGTTCGAAAAAGCAGGAGTCAAAATTATTTATAAATTGCGAACTCGGAAAGAATAATGACTGAGTGAAAGAACATGAACAAAATTACTTTAGCAGAAGACATCAACTGGGTCGGCGTGGTCGATTGGAACATACGTGACTTCCACGGATACACAACCCGCAGAGGCAGCACATACAACGCCTACCTAATCAAAGATGAGAAAACCGCTCTAGTCGACACAGTGAAACAACCATTCTCCAGCGAACTCTTGCAGAGAATTTGCGAAATAATAGACCCTGAAAAAATAGACTACATAATAATCAACCACGTGGAAATGGATCATTCAAGCAGTCTGCCCATACTCGCGAAACACGCTAAAAACGCCACAATTATTGCCTCTCAAAAAGGGAAAGACGCCATAATCGAACATTACGGACCAGACTTCAAAATCCAAACGGTCAAAACGGGAGACGAAATAAAACTGGGAAAGAGAACACTGCGATTCCTCGAAGCACCAATGCTCCACTGGCCAGACAGCATGTTCACATACGTCGTGGAAGACAAAATCCTCATGCCCAACGACGCCTTCGGGCAACACTTAGCTTCTCCACAGAGATTCGACGATGAGGTTGACGAGCACGTGTTGATGGAGGAAGCCAAAATATACTACGCCAACATCTTGATGCTTCTGGGCGGACTCATAACCCGCAAGATTCAGGAAGTCGTACAACTGGGCATACCGATAGCCATGATAGCTCCAAGCCACGGCATAATCTGGCGCTCCAATCCATCAAAAATAATCAACGCTTACTTGGAGTGGAGCGAAGCCAAAGCCAAGAACAAAGCCGTCATAGTCTTCGACACCATGTGGGGCAGCACAGACAAGATGGCCCGTGCCATAGCAGAAGGAATAACAAGCCAAGGCGTAGACGTCAAAGTCTTGAAACTCCGTGCATCGGACCAAACAGAGGCCATGACTGAGATCCTAGACGCCAAAGCTGTCATCGTCGGCTCACCCACGCTCAACAATCAAATGTTCCCTACAATAGGCCAGTTCCTAACATACGCCACAGGACTGAGACCGAAGGACAAACTATGGAGCTTCTTCGGATCCTACGGCTGGGGAGGCGGCGCTGTAAGAAACATGATGGAAGCTGTCAAGAAAACTGGCTTCCAAACAGACGAGCCTGGACTCGAGATAAAATATGTTCCTGATCAAGAGGACCTGAAGAAATGCTTTGAGTTTGGGCAGCAAATCGCCTCAAAAATCAAAACTTAGAAACCGTTATCTCTGCCATGGGAAGCGATAGTCTAAACGAATATGCTTCTTTCTTCCCCTTCGATTAATACGCTATTCCTAAATTCCTTTAAGAATGAATATGGCGCAACTCTCCATTTATCCGCAGAGCACCTCCACGCTGATTCAGAGCCATCGCCCCACAGCCTCCGAGAAGAACAACAACAACGAAAATCTCCGAAACACGCAACCGTTTTTCTTTCACACACTCGAAATCCAAACATTAATGAAACAAGCGTAAAGGGCACAGCTTAGTATTGTATTCCTTCGGTCAGCTTGAAAGCCTTAGGCATCTTTGTGTCTTGAATAACGTTAACGAAATCCGCCCTGTCAATAAGCTCTTGCCTGGCATATCTTCCAGTCATGACTACAGTGGTTTCTTCAGGAACATCGCCCAAAAACTCTAGGACATCTTTGATATCCAAGAGGTTCCAATGAACAGCAAGGTTGATCTCGTCTAGTACAAGTAGATGCGGCTTTTTCTTCAGGACTTCTCTAGCGAACCTTAACCCCTTCTTCGCGATTTTCTTGTCAGTGTTCTTGACACTTTCCACCTCAAATTTCTCTGCGCCAAATTCCTCGACCTTTTCCACTTTTCCAAGCCACACAGGTCTTCCGAACTGGTGAATCTCGTAGTAAGGGGCAAGTTTCTCTCTTATTTTGTACTCTCCAATGTCCTTACGCCACTTGAAAAACTGAATTATGACAACGCTCTTGCCGTGGCCCACTGAGCGCAAAGCCAAACCCAAAGCATTGGCAGTCTTGCCTCCGCCTGTTCCAGTGTACAAATAAATGTAACCCACCCTATTCACCTCTTAGGCTGGAAACGGACAATTCTGTGTGGGGCAACCGCCTGCATACTCAGACTGCGCTGATAGAAATGTTCCTTCCTTCGTTTTGATCTGACCGATATACAGGACCTGTTCCGGTTTACTTCCATACCTGAAGACAGTCACGCCCTTGCACTTTAGCTCGTACGCCAAATTGTAGATCCTCTTCACATCCTCGACTTTGGCGTCATTAGGCAAGTTGACAGTCTTGGAAACAGCGTTGTCGGTGCTTTTCTGGAAAGCCGCCTGCATCTTTACGTGCCAGTCGGGAGCAATATCAAGCGCTGTGACGAACAGTCTTTTCACGTCGTCTGGAACGCCTTCGGCTTTCTGAACCGACCCCGTTCTAGCAATCTCCTCCAGCAGCTTGGCGCTGTAGAAACCACGTGCCTTAGCGGTTTCCTCAAACAACACGTTCGTCTCAAAGAGCCTTGCCCCGCCCAATACGTATCGCATGAATGAAACGGCGAACAACGGCTCAATGCCGGATGAGCAGCCTGCGATTATGCTTATAGTTCCTGTGGGCGCAATCGTCGTCACAGTAGCGTTTCTGAAAGCACTGTACTTGCTCTTCCAGATGCTTCCTTCGAAGTTAGAGAAAGAACCTCTTGCCTCCCCCATTTCCTTCGACTTCTTGTGAGCTTCTTCCTCTATGAACCTCATGATTTTTTCGCCCACCGCCAGCGCTTTCTCAGAGTCGTACGGCACGCCTAGCATTATGAGCATATCTGCGAAGCCCATAACGCCTAATCCGATTTTCCGGTTTGCTCTCGTTACTGCAGCTGTCTCCTCCAACGGGTAGACGTTTGCATCAACAACGTTGTCGAGAAAGTGAACGGCGTTCCAAATCGTCTCGCGCAACCTCTCCCAGTTGATTTTTTTCTCTTCTACCATTCGCGAAAGATTAATCGACCCAAGATTGCATGACTCGTAGGGAAGCAACGGTTGCTCGCCACACGGATTGGTCGAATCGATGTCTCCAACCTGCGGCGTGGGGTTATGCCTGTTTATTTCGTCTAGGAACACGACTCCAGGGTCACCGCTTGCCCAGGCAGATCGCGCCATGAGGTTCCAGACCTCTTTGGCTTGGAGTTGTTTAACTTTTTCTTTGCTGCGAGGGTTAACCAGCCAGTATTCACTTTCGGCCTCGACAGCATGCATAAACTCGTCAGTAGCGGCAACTGAAACATTGAAGTTTGACAGTAACGCTGGGTTCTGTTTGACAGTGATGAACTACAATACGTCGGGATGATCGACGCTCAGGATGCTCATCATGGCGCCTCTTCTTTTTCCGCCGGCTTTAATGACTTCGGTTGAGACATCAAAGATACGCATGAAACTAACTGGACCCGACGCCACTCCTTTAGTTGACCTCACGATGTCCCCCTTAGGTCTTAATTTCGAAAAGTTGAAGCCGACGCCTCCGCCTGTCTTTTCAATAAGCGCCATGTTCTTCACCGCATTGAAGATACTTTCAAGCGAATCTTCGACGGGCAAGACGAAGCAAGCAGACAGCTGTCCAATATCCGTTCCAGCGTTAAAAAGGGTCGGCGTGTTGGGAAGGAATTCAAGTCGGGCCATCATTCCATAAAACGCCTTTTCGCTTTTCACCGGGTCCTCGCCGAAAATCTGGTCCACTTTTGCTATGTTCTTGGCCACTCTTCGGAATAGTTGGGAGGGATTCTCCACAATTTTTTCCTGCTCGTCCCGCAGGAGGTAACGTGCCCTAAGGACCTCCATAGCGTTAACCGTGAGCTTCGGCTCTATTCCCAACAGGTCTCGGAGTTCTCGAAGCTCCTTCTTTTTCTTCCTATAGCTCTGATATTCCAGTGCAACTTTCTCATGACCTTTCTTTTTCAAGACTTCAATAACAGCATCTTGTGCATCTTCGACTGAAGGCATCTGCCGACGAAATCTTTCCTCTAAAAGCCTAACGACTTCATCCGTAACCGTCTCTGCTTTGTCTTCTCCCCTCAGCTCAACTGCAAGGAAGGCTTTGTAAACCGCGTTTTTGATACGGTCTGGGTCAAAATCGACGATTCTTCCGTCTCTTTTTTTGATCTTGGATAAAAGCATGGCTGCTCAACTAGAATCTTTGTTGATAGCAATATAAAGTTTTCAAAGACCTGCGTCGTCAGTTAATTGGGGCAATAGTCTCTGCCGAAAGACCGTTTTTTCGATTCGACGTTCTCATGAAAAAGGTTGGAAGAGTCCGAGGCGGTTCAAAGAACTCTTATTCTAAACCAGCGCCTTGAGGTTGGCAATTAGCTCCTGCTTTATCTCCGCGCGCGCGTAATCTCTGCTGGAACTCATCGTACGTGCTTTATGAGAAAAAAAGGGTGAAGCACGTATTCTTAAGATGGCATGTAGAATTTTTCTTTAGGTGCACCACATATTGGGCAATTGTCTGGCGGTGAACCTTCTAGCGTATTTCCACATACGCTGCAGACATAATAGTCTACCTTGTCAAGTTGCCTCTGGTTCTTCACTGCATCCATTGCCTTTTGATAAAGATTAGCGTGCACTTGTTCTACCTTATTTGCCATGTCGAAGCTCCATGTAGCCTGTTTGTTGCCTTCCTGTTTGGCCGTGGTAATGAAACCAGGATACATTTCATGGAACTCAGCGGTTTCCCCCGCGATAGCTGAGCCCAGATTTTCAAGCGTCGATTTTACCTGATCGGTTATTCGCAAATGGTTCAACGCATGTATGGTTTCTGCTTCCGCTGCCGCTTTGAAGAGTTTAGCAACCTGAGTGAAACCTTCTTCTTCCGCCTTTAGAGCAAAAGCCAGGTATTTCCTGTTTGCCTGCGACTCACCGGCAAATGCAGTCTTCAAGTTCTCGTCAGTTTTCGTCATTTCAATTTCACCTTGTATCAGTGATTGTCAAGCTTTCCATTATAGGTTGCGCTTGACTCAGAATTCCACAAGAGACCCTGCCCGGATAACAAGAGCCGGAAGCCACCAGGGGTCTAACGGTAAGATATATTAACTAAGAAACTTTTGAGAATCTTGGTTTTTGGTGATAGAAATGGAAACAGCAAAACCTTTCAGTTTGCCCAAATTGCCGTACGACTACACAGCTCTTGCCCCGTACATGTCTGAGACTCAGCTGATGCTACATCACGACAAACATCATCAAGCATATGTGAACGGTGCCAACGCCATCTTTGAAAAATTGGATAAAGTCCGCAAAGAAAATGCAGAGATAGACACTAAATCCACTCTAAAGGAATTATCTTTCCATATAGGAGGACACCTGCTACACAGCATTTTTTGGGAGAACATGGCACCAGCCGGGAAAGGCGGAGGAAAGCCCGGGGGAACAATAGCTGACGCATTGATGAAGGAGTTCGGAAGTTTCGAGCGGTTCAAGAAGGAATTCTCTCAAGCCGCCGCCAGCGTGGAAGGATCTGGCTGGGCAGCACTAGCCAAGCACCCCTGCATCGATCGACCACTGATAATGCAGATCGAAAAACATAACGTCAACGTTTACCCCTCGTTCCACTTCTTAGTTGTTCTGGACGTCTGGGAGCACGCGTACTATGTCGACTACAAGAACGACCGCGCCAAGTTCGTCGAAAACTTCTGGAACGTAGTCAATTGGGATTACGCCGACAAAATCTTCAAACTCTCGCAATAGCCGTCCGCTATATCCTCTTTCTTTTTTTCAGTATGCTCTTGAATTAAATTCTCTAAAATTCATTCTCTATAAAAAAATAGAAGGTGATTTGAAGGTATCAAATATTGGCTTTTCTACGGAGGCGTTATTTTTATCGCTTGGGTCGG